>JBLHOX010000032.1:0-14264 GCA_047623725.1 Dokdonia sp.
CTTTATCATTATTAATGATGTTTCCGCCTATTTTTATAACCTTGAGCGTTTCCATACTATAGATTTTCTAATAGTTTTTTTAATACCGCTTGAGCTGCAAAAGTTCTATTATTTGCTTGCTGTATGACAACAGAATTTTCACTGTCTAGCACCGCATCTTCGATGACTACATTTCTACGTACAGGAAGGCAGTGCATACAAGCCGCATCTCCTATTTTTTCTTTAGTAATCATCCAGTTTGAATCTTCAATTAAAATGGTTCCGTAGGCATCATAACTACTCCAGTTTTTTACGTAGACAACATCCGCGCCCTTCAAGGCTTCTTCTTGATGATGAGAAATAGGCGTGTTTTTTGTGATCTCAGGATTTAATGCATATCCTTTAGGATGTGTAATGGAAAAGTCTACATCTATAGATTGCATCATCTTTATAAACGAATTTGCTACAGCATGAGGCAATGCTTTAGGATGTGGTGCCCAGGATAAGACTACTTTTGGCTTCTTTTTAGTTGTTAATTCTGAAATGGTAATGGCGTCCGTAAGTGCTTGTAAAGGATGCGCTGTGGCACTTTCCATATTAATAATAGGAACCGTGGCATACTTTATAAAGCTGTTCATGATATACTCAGATTCATCTTCTGCTTTGTTTTGTAAACCAGGAAACGCTCTGACCGAAATGATGTCTGCATATTGGGAAATCACTTGAGCCGCTTCTTTAATATGTTCGGGACTGTTTAGATTCATGATCGTACCGTCTTTAAATTCTAGATTCCATGCATTGTTGATGTCTAGAATCATCACGTCCATTCCTAAATTCTTGGCCGCTTTTTCAGTACTTAATCGGGTACGTAAACTGGAGTTGAAGAATAGCATTACCAAGGTTTTGTGTTTCCCTATCGTTTCATATTGAAAAGGATTTTCTTTTAAGGCTATCGCTTCCTGAATCATCTCGGGGATGTTTTCTATATCATGTATAACTGTAAATTTTTTCATGTATTTAAATTGTTTTACCAACCTTGTTCATTAGTGATTTAATTATATCGGTTGGTATTAACCTTTGCTTGCTAAATTCCCGTTATAGGCCTTCATAATTCTTGTTGTAAAGCATCCATAAGTTGATCTATATGTTCCTTCTGTATGGTTAATGGAGGAAGGATTCTTAATAGGTTTGGATTTTTAGAATTCCCAGTAAATATGTGGTGTTTGTGAATGAGTGTTTTTCGTAAGTCAGCAATAGGAAACTCAAACTCCAATCCTAACATAAGTCCTCGCCCTTTTATAGTCGTAAGTTTTGGAAGGCCTTGTGCTTTTTCAATAAAATAGGAAGACATCTCTCTTGTGTGCTCCATTAGATCTTCCTTTTCTATAGTTTCCAATACCGCTAGTGAGGCGACACATGCCAAGTGGTTGCCTCCAAAGGTGGTGCCCAACATTCCAAAAGATGCTTTTAAATCGGGATGAATTAAAATACCACCTATAGGAAACCCATTCCCCATTCCTTTTGCCATAGAAATGATGTCTGGTGTTATCTCGTGTTTTTGAAATGCAAAAAAATCACCGGTTCTTCCAAAACCAGATTGTACTTCGTCAGTAATTAATATCGTATTATGTTGTTTACAAAGTTTCGCGACAGCTTTATAAAAAAAGGAGGTCATTTCATCTAAGCCCCCAACACCTTGAATGCACTCCATAATAACAGCACAGGTTTTGTCTTGTTTTAGAATTGCTTCTACAGAGTGAATGTCTCCCAAGGCTACAAAATCTACTTCTTGCTGTGCATTGATTGGAGCAATTATTTTAGGATTGTCTGTTGCCGCAACGGCAGCAGAAGTTCTCCCATGAAAGCCATTTTTAAAGGCGAGTACTTTCTTTTTACCCGTATAGAAAGAGGCTAGTTTTAATGCATTTTCATTAGCCTCTGCTCCAGAATTACAAAGGAATAGTTGGTAGTCGTTGCAACCTGAAAGGGCACATAGCTGATCTGCTAATTCAGCTTGTAATGGATTTTGAATAGCGTTGCTGTAAAATCCTATCTTCTGTAATTGCTCACTAATACGTTGTATATAATGAGGATGCGAGTGCCCAATAGAAATCACCGCATGGCCTCCATATAAGTCTAGGTATTCAATATCATTTATATCGTACACAAATACATCTTTCGCGTAAGCAGGAGTGATATCAAATAATGGGTATACATTAAATAAACTCATAATTGTTCCTTTTTTATCGTATTGATTTTATTGAATGAAGCAACCATACCTTGAATTAGAGAAGAGCTCAACCCTTTATGTTCCATTTCATTTAACCCTTCGATAGTACACCCTTTAGGTGTTGTTACTCTATCTATTTCTTGTTCTGGATGTTGTTTATTTTGTATTAATAAACTAGCAGCTCCTTCACTTGTATACATGGCAAGTTTTTGTGCTTCTTTAGCGTCAAATCCTAATTGAATAGCTGCTTGCGTCGTAGCTCTAATAAGACGCATCCAGAAAGCGATCCCACTAGCGCAAATAACAGTAGCCGCTTGCATTTGAGATTCTGGAATTTGTAGTGAGTGTCCTAGTCGATTAAAAATAGTCTCAGCAATTTCTATATGTTGCTCTCCAGATATATTGCTACACAGGCATGTCATTGATTTTCCAACAGCGATGGCCGTATTAGGCATGGCTCTGATAATCGATTGATGTTGTCCAATAATATGTTCAATACTTGCAATAGAAAAACCTGTGATTGTTGAGATAATCACCTGGTTTTTGGTGAGTAATGGTTTTGCGTTTTTCAGAATCTGTTCTATCTGAGCTGGTTGAACAGCAAGCAATAGAACATCAGCATTTTTAATCGCTAGCGAATTGTCTTGCGTAATGATTACATTCTTATGTTCCTCAAATTCTTTGAGATCAGCGGTATTTCTTTTGGTTAGATATAAGGTCGTTATTACTTGATTTGTGACTAATCCTTTCGCAATAGACTTTCCTAAATTTCCTGTTCCTATAATGGCTATTTTCATGCGTATGTTTTTAAAAATTAGATCCTTTTAAGTGTAGACCATCGGTTTCAATAAGACCAAAAGCCAAATTCATATTTTGAACAGCTTGTCCAGAAGCTCCTTTTAATAGATTGTCAACAATGCTTGTGATTAATAATTTGTCGTTATGTTTTTGAAGATGAAGGATACATTTGTTTGTATTTACAACTTGTTTTAAATGAATTTCCTCATCAGATATGATGGTAAAAGGTGCATCTTGATAATACGTTTTATATAATGCGGTAGCTTCTTCTAAAGACTTTTCAAAATACGTGTACGCTGTCGCGAAAATCCCCCTCGAAAAATTCCCTCTGTTAGGGATAAAATTGATTTCACTATCAAAATCACTTTGTAAATGATGGACTGTTTGATAGATTTCTCCTAAATGTTGGTGCGTAAAAGATTTGTAATGAGAGAAGTTATTATCTCTCCAAGTAAAATGAGTAGACTTTGAAAGTGATACTCCAGCTCCCGTAGCGCCAGTAACTGCATTTACATGAATATCTTTTGTTAAGAGGTTTTTAGTAGCTAAAGGCAGTAATGCTAATTGAATAGCTGTTGCGAAACACCCTGGGTTTGCAATGTAATGTGCTTTTTGAATGGTCTTTTTATGTGCCTCTGGCAGTCCATATACAAATGACTTCCCTTTGTATGTTTGATCTTCCGAAAGTCTGAAATCATTACTTAAGTCAACGATCTTAGTATCCTCAGAGAATGAATGTTCTTCTAAGAATTTTTTTGAATTGCCGTGTCCTAAGCATAGAAATACCACATCTACTTTTGGATTCACCGTATTTGTGAATGTTATGTCTGTAGATCCTATGAGATCTTGATGTACTTTATATATTTTGTTTCCCGCATTAGAGGTACTGAAAATAAAATCAATATTCGTTTTAGGATGTTGAAGTAGGATTCTTATCAATTCTCCTGCGGTATATCCAGCACCTCCTATGATTCCTGCTTTGATCATGATTCTGCGTGTATTTGTTGGTAAATCTTATTTTGATTTCCATTAATCTTTATAAACCCTTTGGCTTCTGCTGCAGTCCATTGTGTATTCATTTCGCCATAGCTACCAAACTTCGAACTCATTAAATCATTATCAGAAATAATACCGTCTAATGAAAAGTGATACGGCTGTAATGTCACCATCACGTCACCAGAAACTTTTTCTTGACTACTGGATAAAAAAGCTTCCATATCTCTCATGACAGGATCTAGGTATTGCCCTTCGTGTAAATGCATACCATAGAAATTTGCTAGATATTCTTTATGTTGTAATTGCCATTTAGTAAGCGTATGTTTTTCTAATAAATGATGTGCTTTAATACTGATGAGTGCTGCAGCAGCCTCAAACCCCACACGCCCTTTTATACCTACAATTGTATCTCCCACATGAATATCTCTCCCTATAGCATAAGGTGATGCTATATTTTCTAAGGATTCAATATTTTTTTCTGGAGTGTCCTTTTTTCCATTAATGGCTATTAACTCTCCTTTTTCAAAAGTTAAGGTTACTTGCTCTTTTCCTGTTTTTGTAAGTTGAGAAGGAAATGCATGTTCTGGTAATCCTTTTTCTGATGTTAACGTTTCTTCACCGCCTATACTTGTGCCCCAGAGTCCTTTATTAATTGAATATTTTGCTTTCTCCCAAGACATATCTATACCGTGAGATTTTAAATAATCAATCTCTTCTTGTCTAGAAAGTTGTTGATCTCTTATAGGCGTTATAATTTTAATATCAGGAGCAAGTGTCTGGAAAATCATATCAAAACGTACTTGATCATTTCCTGCGCCTGTACTTCCATGTGCTATGTATTTTGCATCGATACTTTTTGCGTATTCAATAACCTTAATCGCTTGTATGATACGTTCTGCGCTTACGGATAATGGATAGGTGTTGTTTTTTAAAACATTACCGAAGATCAAATACTTTACAACTTTTTGGTAGAAAGAAGTTACTGCTTGTATATTTTTATAGTTTGTGACTCCTAATGTATAGGCTGTATCTTTTATGGTCTCAATTTCTTCTGAGGTAAAACCTCCAGTGTTTATGCTTACGGCATGTACTTCAAACTCTTTATCTTTTGACAAGTGTACTGCGCAGTATGAGGTGTCTAGTCCGCCACTGTAGGCTAACACTATTTTTTTTGATGTATTCATTTCTTTTTATTTTTTAAAAACAGCGATTGTTTTATACTTTTTAATCTTGTAAAAGCCTTGTTTGTAATCTCTTTTGGTATTGTTTTTTCCTTGCTCTCAGGGTTGTATAACATTCCTGTACATAGGCACATAGATTGCTCAGTGCGTTGTAAAACGTCATAGTTTTTACATGTTTGACAACCATCCCAAAACGTTTGATCTTTTGTAAGTTCAGAAAAAGTAACAGGGGTGTATCCCAGATTACTATTTAACTTCATGACAGCGAGTCCCGTTGTAATGCTAAATATCTTTGCGTCTGGAAATTTGATTCTTGAATGCTCAAAAACGTGTTGTTTAATTTCTTTAGCTAATCCCTGGCCTCTATAATCAGGATGTACAATCAAACCAGAGTTTGCTACAAATTTCCCGTGACTCCAAGTTTCTATATAGCAAAAGCCAGCAAACTTCTGGTCCTCAAGTGCAATAACAGCATTTCCTTTTTCCATTTTTGAAATGATGTATGCTGGTTTCCTTCTAGCGATACCAGTGCCTCTTGTTTGAGCCGCTTTCTCTATGGTGTCGCATATAATTTCAGCATATATGCTATGCGTTTGATCAGCAATAATGATTTCCATTTTTGTTGATTTAAAAAGTTAAAAAATGTTTTGTTTTGATTTTTGAAAAGAAGAACCGGACTCACCTAAGTTCTATATATAGAAGAATACCCTTACGGGCGTCGAAATAAAAAGCGGCGTAGAACAACCTCGCTATTTTGAGAAATAGCTATTTGGTAAATATTTAATTTGTAATTTGAATGAGACATAATAAAAAATAAAAACGTAATAATAGATGTGGCTAGCTAAAAGAAATTAGTGGCGTCGTCGCACGTGGGGTGCGATAAGTACTATACGTGTTTTATTTTTTGAAGTAATCATAGTACAAATGTAGGATTTTTTTTAAATAATAGAGGGTTTGTATCCTTTTTTTAATGAAACTACTGCAAAATGATTGCTTCTCGCTGCGTTCTCATTATCACCCTTTTAATAAAAAAAAATAGCGACCTGTTCAGGATCGCTATTTTTATAGTAAAATATATATAAAGAACGAAGTACCAGTTTTTTCTTTATGTATTATTTTAAACTAAACTAAACTAAACTTAATTATTATGAAAAATTGCTTGAATCAAATAATACTTAATTAATCTTCAAGGGTAATGTGAATAATGCTTTGCATTTTTATTTTCTTTCCTTCAAGTTTTGCTTGTAAGAAAATATCTTCAGCTTTGATCTTTGCTTCTTCTAGCTCTAAGATTCTGTCTCTATCTGATGCACAAGAATCACTATGATTCTTTTCGAAAAGAGACATACGCTTTACTTGATGAAAGTTGATTTTCTTAGCGATCATAGGCGTCATAATATCTTGTGCTTCTGATACTGTAAAACAACCATCTATTAAATTAATTTGATGTTTGTCTTTTGCTATTTCTGGAGTTGAAACTAAAGTACTCATAGGTGTTTATTTTTAAACTAATTTATTGATGTTGCAAATATCTGACTAAATGTTTGTATATTTTTATTTATATATTTAATGTATACTATTAATAAAAGTTATGATTACTGAATTAGGTATAGATATAGTGGCATTCCTAATGTAATATTAAAAGGAAAGGTGATTGCGAGTGCCATAGGAATATATAAACTAGGGTTCGCTTTTGGTGCTGCGAGTTTCATAGCGGCAGGTACAGCTATATAAGATGCACTTGCGGCAAGTATGGCAAACAAGAGTCTATTGCCTTCGCTTTCTATGAAAAAGCCACTTACTACGGCCACAATACACCCATTTATTATAGGAATGATAATCGCAAATGATAAAGCAAACCAACCTTTCTTAACAAGATCAGATAGTTTTCTTCCGCTAGTAATTCCCATGTCTAATAAAAAGACAGCTAGAAATCCTTTAAAAATATCTGTAGTAAAAGGTTTTATTCCTTCGGCTTGGGCTTCGCTGGTTAAAAAGCCAATAATTAAACTTCCTATAATAAGGAGTACACTTCCGTTAGTCAATGCATGGTGTACTACTTTTTTCATGGGAACTCTATCCTCTTTTTTGTTTTTCCCATAGACAGTGATAAGTAATAGTCCCACCATTATAGAAGGTGCTTCCATAAGTGCCATGACAGCGACCATATGTCCATTAAAAGCTATTTGTTCCATTTCAAGAAATGAAATGGTAGTGACAAATGTGACGGCACTTACCGACCCATAGGCTGCAGCAATGGCTCCTGAGTTTTCCAAAGAAAACTTTCTTCTTAAAATGAAAAAGGTATAGCAAGGAATAACGATAGCGAGAAACATTCCAAAAAGTAACGACCATAAAATCTCACTGTTAAATGTACTATGAGCGAGTTCTTGTCCTCCTTTAAATCCAATAGATAATAGTAGATAAAGGGATATAAATTTTGAAGAGTTTGGTGGGATGCTTAAATCACTTTTAACTTGAACGGCTATGATTCCTAAGAAGAAAAAAAGTAATGCAGGATTTGTAAGATTGTCAAATAATAGATGTAAATCCATTTTGAATAGATGCTATTTGTAATGGGTTTATTTAGTATAATTATTTGTTGCTCCTTTTGCTAGCGATAACACGCATACGATGCCAGTGACTATCAAAATTTCCTTGAGAAAAAGATTTTCATTTGTTAATGATAAGTTGATGAGAAAACCAAAAAATAGAACAGTGATACTATTCTTTATTATGGATGCTGAGTATTTTTTTTTAGGTGTTTGTACGTTGATAATCTTTGCTTGATAGTGGATATTACTTTGTGATTGCATCGAGATATATGATTTAATTTTTGCAAAGATGTATGCTTTGTTTCATATATTTTTATTTATATTTATTATAAAATATATAATTATTTGTTATGAACTATACTTTGCATCAATTAGAGATTTTTTATAAAATATCAGAGCTAAAGAGTGTTACTAAGGCTTCTGAAGAATTGTTTTTAACGCAGCCTGCGGTTTCTATTCAGCTTAAAAAATTTCAAGATCAATTTAAAAATCCCTTATTTGAGGTAGTAGGTAGAAAAATTTACATCACTGAGTTCGGTGAGGAGATTGCAAAAGCAGCGACAAAAGTTCTCGAAGATGTACAGGCTCTTAATTATAAAGCGCTTTCTTTTCAAGGCGAACTTGCAGGTAAATTGAAAATATCTATCGTCTCTACTGCAAAATATGCTATGCCTTATTTCCTAGCTGACTTTATTGGACAACATACCAGCGTAGATCTGGTAATGGATGTTACCAATAAAGCAGAGGTAGTACGTTCTTTGGAGAATAATGATGTAGATTTTGCTATGGTATCCACCATTCCTAAAAATCTTAAGATTGATCGCGTGCAACTTATGGAAAACGAATTATATCTCGTAGGCGGTAGACAATATAAATCTGTAAGTGAAGATCTAAGCTCAAAAATATTTGAGCAATTACCACTTATTTATAGAGAGCAGGGGTCTGCTACCCGTAATGCGATGGAACGTTTTATGACTTCTCATAAAATATCTACCTATAAGAAAATGGAACTTACTTCAAACGAAGCGGTTAAACAGGCTGTTATAGCGGGATTGGGGTTTTCTATAGTGCCGCTTATCGGGATTAAAAACGAACTCATTAATGGGGACTTACAAATTATTCCAGTAAAAGATTTACCTATCGTTACTAATTGGAATCTTATATGGTTAAGTTCAAAGAACCTGTCTTCTATAGCAAAACATTTTGTAGAACATATTAAGGACAATAAATCAATTATCATGGACACTCATTTTAATTGGTTTAATGATTATTAAACTTCCATGAGTTTTAAAAGAACGTAAAGTTTACCCTTTTGAAAACTAGAGGACTGTGTATTTAAGGAGTAAAATGATAAGGTACCTTTTCTTAATACTTTTTCGCTTTAAGCGAAAAAATATTTAATATCAATTTTTTATGAATGTTCGTCTTTTAAGATAATGGACATAGACGTTTAGGATGGTTGCTAATGTTAATGTTTTGATAAACAATGTCGATTTGTTTAATCTTTAATTACTTTAGCTAGACAAAAGAGCATAGTTTCCAATCATGAAATCACTTTTTATAAAATTCAGTATTCTATCTTTCTTATTGTTCTTATCTGTTAAGCCCACGCCACCAGAGGTTCAAGAGTTTCAAGGTCAAGCAGTTTATTTTTCTAAATCCTCTATGGAGTTAGGTAGTTGGGGTGCAAGAATGAGCGAAGCACAAAAAAAGGATGTACAAGCACGTCTCAAAAATAGATTAGAAAAAACCTATGTATTGAGCTTCAATAAAGAAGAGTCGGTATTTAATGAAGAAGATAAACTAGATGCTATGTCTGGCGCCACAGATTCTTGGGGGCAAAATTTCACACAGGGAGAGCAATACAAAAATATTAAAGAAAATGCTTTAGTCCAGAGTCAAGAATTCTATGGGAAGCAATTTTTAGTGAAAGATCAATTACAAATTATTGATTGGAAAATGGACACTGAATCTAAGCAAATAGGACAATATATGTGTTTTAAAGCAACGGCTTCCATACCAACAGCTGAATTATCTTGGTATAATTTTTCTTGGGGTGATTTAAGACCAGCAGTCAATAAGGAAACAGATACTATAAGCGGACAAGCTAAAGAGCCTGAAATAAAAATGACTGAAGTTGAAGCATGGTATACACCTCAAATACCCGTTGGACATGGGCCTAATGAATTTTGGGGACTTCCTGGTCTTATTCTAGAAGTTAGTGCAGGAAATACTACGTTGTTATGTTCGAAAATTGTGATGAATCCTAAGGAGAAGATTAAAATTGAAGCTCCTGATAAAGGGAAAGTCATTACAAAGACTGCTTACAAAGAGACCATTACTGAGAAAATGCAAGAGATGAGAAATAACCGAGGTAGAAGACGAGGTTAATACCAACTATAACTTAAAATGTACCTAATAATTTGTTTCTATCGCACCCATACTTTAATATAAAATAAAACCGTAGTTAAAAAACTATGCTTTGATTTTCTATCTCATCTGAGTACGTTATAATTCAAATTCTTTAGGCTCTTTTTAAATAATAATTGGTATAATCAACTGACTGCATTTAAATCACTATCCAACTAGCAAGTAACCTATTATGAAAAATATATTTTGTGTCGCACTACTTCTTGTAGCGAGTATAAGTTATGCTCAAATTAATCTAGGAGGAGTGGTTACAGATAGTTTGAATAACCCTTTAGAATTAGCAAATGTAATTGCCATAAATCAAGAGACTAAGGGCTTAGAATCCTATGGTATTACCAATGAACAAGGGAAATATACCTTGGAATTAGGGGAAAATAACACCTATAAAATACAGGTTAGTTACATAGGATTGAAAACCTTTGAAGAGATCCTTTCTGCAAAAGAAATTGACATCACAAGAGATTATATACTGCAGCCAGATAACTCTTTGGATGAGATAGAGCTTACCTATGAAATGCCAGTGACCGTAAAGGGAGATACCTTGATTTATAACGCAGATTCTTTTAAGAATGGTACGGAACGTAAGTTAGAAGATATATTGGAGAAATTACCTGGCGTGGAGATCAATGAAGATGGCCAGATCGAAGTAGAAGGGAAGGTGGTCAATAAATTAATGGTGAATGGAAAAGATTTTTTTGATGGAGACACCAAATTAGCAACAAAGAACATCCCATCTAAGGCTGTAGATAAAATACAGGTGTTGCGTAATTATTCAGAAGTTGGTCAGCTAAGTGGTGTGACCAATAATCAGGATAATGTCGCCATTAATATAAAACTTAAGGAAGGAAAAGAGAATTTCTGGTTTGGTACTATTACTGCAGGAGCAGGTACCTCACCAGACAATGAATTATATTTAGTACAGCCCAAATTGTTTTATTACAATCCGAAATACAGCATTAATTTTATTGGAGACATTAATAATACAGGCGAAGCTGCATTAACGCGCCGAGATATTAGAAATTTTGGAGGTGGTTTTCGGGCACCAAGTAGCAGTAGCGGAACAAGTATTAACCTAGGAGATAACAGTCTTAATTTTTTAACTAGCCAAGGTAATGCCTTAGAAATCGAAAATAAATTAGCTACAGGTAATTTTAGTTACTCTCCAAATCAAGCCTTAGATTTAAGTGGATTCCTCATTTATAATAGTAGTCGTATTCTTTCTAGAGAAACAAGTTTTATACAATATACAAATCAAGAATTAGGGATTCCTGATGAAGCGATAGAACAATCAAGTAGAGAGCGTTCTAACCAAGGGTTATTAAAGCTAAGTGCATCATATAAACCTAACTTCAATAACCAATTGGATTATGATGTCTTAGCGCGTGTATCTAATGATACTCAGAATCAAAACGTTTTTTCTTCAGTGATAGGAACTACAAATCAGGTAGATGAAGTTACACCCTTTAGCCTCAATCAAAATTTTAATTATTATTATACGCTCAATGAGACTAATATATTTTCGTTTGAAGCACAGCATTTGCTGAAAAATGAAGATCCATTTTATAATGCTCTTTTGGTTAATGACCCAGATGGTGAAGATGCCTTTGATACAACTGCTGAAGGTTTGGGGTTAGATACTTCTTTAACAGATTATAACCTTGGTCAGGACAGGCGTATTAAGTCCAATCAATTAGATGCTAAATTAGATTACTACAACATCCTTAATACTAAAAGTAACCTTAATCTAACGTTAGGAACCATCTTAAGTCGTCAACAATTTAATTCTAATATTTTTCAATTCTTAGGGGATGGTTCTTTGTTAAATCCTACACCAACGTTTAATGAAGGTCGAGCTACCAATGATGTAGAGTATAATTTTAGTGATGTCTATCTGGGAGCGCATTACAGATTGAAAACGGGTAAATTTACCATCACCCCAGGATTTTCAGTACATGCGTACGGAAATAGGAATACTCAGTTTGGAGAAACTTTTGAAGATAACTTCTTTCGGTTTTTACCAGATTTTGAAACCCGAATTCAATTCAAAAAGAGTGAATCCTTAACCTTGAAATATGATATGCGTAATCAGTTTACAGATGTCACACGATTGGCAGAAGGACTCGTATTGAATAATTTCAATAATATCCAATTCGGAGAGTCTGATCTTCAAAATGCATTGTCTCATAATGTGAGTTTGTTTTATAGTAGTTTCAACCTCTTTAATTATACCAATGTTTTTGCTAGAGCATCATACTCAAGCAATATAGATCAAATACGAGGTCTTACTAATTTTGAGAATGTAATTAGGACGAGTACTTTTTTTAATTCTAGTTTTGCTGATGAAACGGTGAATGTCTTTGGGCGTGTGCAACGCACCTTTGGGAAGATCAGGGCTACCTTAAATGCTAATTTTAATTACAGTAAAATCAATCAGTTCATTCAAGAGCAACAATCCTTAAATGAAGGATACACACAGACCTATACTCCAGGATTACGTACAAACTATAAAATAGCTCCTAACGTTAGCTTTAGATATCGTTATAGTGTGACAAACAATGATCAAGGAGGCCGTAAAACAAAATTTGTCACCAATTCACCTTCTATTGAGTTTGATGCGTATATCTGGAAGTCAGTTACATTTCGAACGAATTATAGTTATACCAATCAAGATCTTGGTAATGGAGAGTCTCAGTCTTTCCAAAATTGGGATGCGACACTTTCCTATAGAAAGGATAGAGATGCCAAATGGGAATATGAACTCAAGGCGACTAATATCTTAGACATAGAATCTCAAGTGAGAAATAGTGCAAATAATTTATCTGTATTTACCTCAGAAACGTTTATTCAGCCACGATTTGTGACCTTTAGATTTGTGTATACTTTATAATACCAATATAGCCATAAAATGACGCATTCAAACTCGTTCATTTTTCGTTCTATTTTCTTGTTCATAATTTCCATAGCGGTGCTATGCAAATTAATCACAGCGGCATAAAACAAAAAAGCAACTTCGCTTTCTGTACGACATTTTATAACTAAATTGATATAATTGATATACGCTGTAGGGAACTAACTTTAGGAATTGCTGCTCTTCTGTATCAAGCGTGATATGCGAGTTAAACACATTTTTTTCCTGCACTAGGAAAATCTCTATATGCATAATACTGTAAAACTTCTTCTATAGCCATTTTAAGTGCCTTGTTGATGGGAAGAATGATGTTTCCTAAGTGAAAATCTATTTGATTTAGTTGCATATAATATTCTGTAAAAACAGGGACATATAATCCTTTTTGAATGGCTTCGTTGGTAGAATTGTATTTGTCCGCTTGACCTTCTTTGATAATTTTACATGTAGCTAATCTCAAATTCCCATACTTATCTGTATTGGCACCAAATCCAAATAACCGACAAATTAAACCTCTGTATTTATAATCGCTGCAACGACCTTGACCCGTAATAGATAAGGGTTTGTAGATGACACAGGTTGGACTATCTGTTTTATTAAGCGTCATGAGCATCTTTTCTGCTTGCCCATTTAAAAATAAGTGAAATGCCCATGGTAGAAATTCTAAAGGAGAAGCTTCTACATCTGGATATGAACAACACTTTCCACAACCAGAAACGCAACCTATTCCTGATGACTTTTGAAATTGAGCGGTTTCTTGCTCTAATTGGTGAAAAAGGTTTTCTACCAATTGTACTCTACGCTCTATTGACATTATTTTTTGCCGAAGGTAGACTTAATAAGGTTACTTGGTTTCATTTCTTTCTTAAAAGAAATTTAATATAAATCACATCTTCTTTATTTGGCTGTGTTCAACTCATTAATAAAAAGAAAATGATAAACATCTTTTTCTCAAAGGTGACTTTTGTCACCTTTTTCCAACCTGTCTTATCATAGTTTTGAACTATAATTAAAAACAACAAAACGATGAATGCGTTATATACAAGAATCAGTACAGATTGGAATGAAAATTTTATTGGTTATTCAGCACTAGCGATTATATTTTCTACCTGCTTAGGTTCTATCGCTGTGATGACTACGATGATGCAGGGCAACGGATTTTCTCAGATGACACAAGTTTTCTTTGTTGT
>JBLHOX010000033.1:0-14155 GCA_047623725.1 Dokdonia sp.
CCCCAGATTCTATAGTGCGATTAACAAGATCTTCAAAATCATGAAACCTAACAACAGATATATTTGCTATAGCTCCTTGATGGTTTTGTTGTGTTAGTTTATTTAACTTTTCAATAGGAACATACGAAGTTTGTATGCCATTTTTTTTGATAAGCGTATTAAGCTCACTTGTAAGGTTGTTTGTAAGACCTCTTTGTAAATATACTTTATCAATTTCTTTTCCAGCCTCAATGGCTTCTATAATAGCTCTAGTACCAAATATTTGAAGATTTTTTTCCATGAGTTAATGTTTGAAGAAATTGTTTTAGTAATTTTTTGCAAAGAAAGCACTTCTTGCGTATAGTTTCTATTTTTATTTTAATAAAATCTAAGGTCTTTGTTTGACACTGATAGAATCAAAATGCACAGTGCGAATAACTTTTAAATCACTTTGATTAAATTTTGCATATAATCCTTCTAAAGGAGTAATAGTATCATTTGCGTGAAACAAGATATAATCTTCAAATAAAATATTGTTTATTTTCTGAGGTTCTATCATCCTTCTAAATTGAGGCTTTGATCCGCTAAGATCATGCAGTAACGCCATGTATTTAATCTCATAAGAATCTACATCTATATATAATAAAAATCGATCTTCTGGTAGTTCTGGTATTTTAGTATACTGAACATCTAAAGTGTAATATTCTTTTTGACGAATAGTTACATTATGTTGTTTAGAAATAATGACATCATTAGTTGTTAAATTAAATGGAATAGAAAAAGTATATAAGAGTCCAAATAAACTAATTTCTGCCATTTTTAGAGAATAGGCTTCTTCTGGTTGTAGAGAATCATTTATGTAGTATTTTATAAGACCATATTTATACGATAGTATATGAGTGTCTGAATTTACTTGTCGTTTCTGTTTAAAGTTTGCTCTACCATCATCGTACTGAGCACTAAAAGATGTTTTTTCAATTTTAAATTCAATTAATGAATTTTTAAACAGTTTTTCTCCTCCATGAGCATCCATAGCTTTTTGAAGTAACTCGTTTGCGGTTATTTCTTTTGCTATTGATTTGTTTACATCCAAGCTGTTTTCTTGCTTACAGCTTAGTGTTAATAAAGTGATTGAGATTATAAGATAAAGTGTTTTCATAGTAAAAAAAAAGGCTACCTAAATTAGGTAGCCTTTGGTATTTATGTATTTATAAGATACTCTTATTGTCTTGTTAATGTAAGAACAGATGGGTAAGGAGCACTTGGACAAGTACTTCCACTATCTCCAGCTGTGATTATAAATCCAAGCGTGATGACATCATCAGATCCAGTAGGGAACTCATAAGCTCCAAAATTAGTTCCAAAAGAACCACCTTGAACAGCTCCACCACATCCTACACCACCACCTAAGGATTGAGTAGGCATTACTGTTTGACCACAAACTAAATTAAAGGTAATAGGTCCAACAAAAGCTCCAAATTCAGGTAAGAAAGGAACATTTTCAACAATCCTTTCTGTACTTCCTTCACCAGCAACTATAGAGTACACGCCTTCTGTGAAATCTTGTGTTGCTCCAAAATCTGGAAATACTCCAGTAGTAACTGCAAGGTCATAATCTCCTATACCAAAACCATCCTCTACAGGACACGTTACTGTCACAGTATATTGGAAAGGTGAGTTAAAGAATCCAGCAGTAATAATACCACCAGCATTGTTTACAGAAAATACACGACCATCAGTCAAGTTTAATGAAGCACGAACTACAAATGTATCACCTCCAAAAAGATTTGCGTCAGTAACATTTGCTAACGAATATAGAACTGTGTTAGGAATTGTAATGGTATTTCTTGGCAAGCCAAAAGGACCATCTGTAAACTCACTAGCATCTATAGTTCCTAATGAAAACTCATTGAAATTTGCTCCAGTTGAATCTCCGTCATCTTCAGAGTTATCAGCAAATATTCCAAACAGATCTACACTTTGTAGAAGGTCTCCTCCAAATTCATCTTGCATTTCAATCTCTATGGAGAAGTCTGCAGGTTGCTCTAAGGGAAACTCATTATTTATAATTTGAATTGTACGAAGTACAGCTCCAGTCTCTACAGTATCTTGAACTACTACTGTAACGTTTTCTTCATCATCATCACAAGAACCTAGACCTAGTGCTAAGATTCCCATAAAGACATATTTATATAAGTTTTTCATGTTTAATTTTTTACTTTAAATTAAAATTTAGTTTGAAGCAGGGAATCCACCACTAACAGCAGATGGAGGGTTTGTATCCCAAAATACTTGAGTACTCTGATTTGCTTTTTGGCTAATGTTTGGATTTGCTACCACCTCAGACGTTGCGTAAGGGAATGATCTTACAAAAGTTCCAGGATTAGGCTCTAAATTTGGAGGAAGTGTTGTTGGGAAACCTGTTCTTCTGTAGAAGTTATAGGCTTCAGCTCCAGCTCCAAACTGAGAAATCCAGAATTGCTCAGCAAGTATGTTCATACGATCATTATTATCAGTAGCGGCATTAAATGCTAGTATTTGTGCATCAACAAATGCAGTAGCGTCTACCATAGAAACATCAAAAGAAGTATCTCTAGTGGTGTCTCTAGCTCCAAAAGTTAAAACTTTAGTTACAGATTTAGAAATAGCATTTTCTAAGTGCATTGCAGCTGCTCCAGGATTATTCTGAGCCATTGCAACTTCAGCACGCATAAAGTCTACTTGAGAAGCTAATAAGAAAGGCTCTATTCCAGCACCACCGGCACCTAAACCTAAACCTACGTTAGCAAAACGGTCATCATCAAATACTCCACCAGCAGGGTATACACCAGCAGCAGTTCTAAAGAAGTTATCTGGCGGAGCTCCACCATCATCACCAAAGTAACGACCCCAATATCCATCTTCTACAAAACAGAAGATGTCACCAAATCCAGCTGCAGTTACGTGAGCAGGTGGTTGTTGAAGAGAACATTGTAATGTTTCTCCATCACCAGCAGGATTACAACTAGCACCAGGCGTACAATCAGTTTGTCTGTAGTAGTAGTAACGAATTCTTGGATCATTAGAATTTAACATATAATCCATAGTCCAATTTGACTTGTAAAATCCAGCACCAGAAGGTGTGTAATCATTTACATAATCAGGATGACGTTCGTCAGGATTTACTTCATTAATACCAAATTCAAATACGAAATCTTGATCACTAGATTCGATGAAGTTACCTCCAGCAATGATTTGATCAAAAGTTGTATAATCGCTTACAGTAACAGCCGCTTTTAAACGTATTGTATTGATAGCTCTAATCCATAAAGCAGAATCACCTGCATAAAATAAATCAGTACCACTTGTGCCATTTAATAAACCTTCTGCTTCATCAAGCATAGCTAATGCAGCTGTATATACTGATTGACCAGAATCTACATTAGGAGCAGGGAATTCGTCAGCTTGAACCGCTTCAGATAAAGGAATATCTCCAATAAAGTCTACTAATAACATAAGACTGTGCGCTAACATAACTTTAGAAATTCCTTCTTGAAAGTTAAGAGAACCATCTCCTGCTTCTATATTTAAAGCAACAATGTTATTAATGTTAGGGATCATAGCAGTAGAATAAATTCTATTCCAGTTTCCGTTTAGAGCATTTCCAGTTACACCTGCAAAATAATCTCTAGAATTAAAAGCATTAATTCTTACTAGTCCAGCTGCGTTTCCGTTAAAACTAGACAAGTTGTTTATGTACCCTATCTGAATCGTATTTAATAATAAATTTGGATCAGCTTGATTAGGGTTAAGTCCATTGGGATTTACTGTTAGATCAAGTTCTATTGTTTCACAAGAGTAAAACATAGCAGAACTAGCAACAGCAATCGCCATTATGAATTTAATTATTTTTTTCATAATTATAATTTTATAAATTTTTAATTAAAATGATGCTTTAACACTTACACCGTAACGTTTAGATGATGGTCCGTTAAGGAAATCAAATCCACGTCCATTACCTACACCTACACCTGCAACATTTGGATCAAAGTTTGCTCCATCTGGTGTGTTGTATGCATCATACCAAAGGTTAAATCCGCTAGCCGTAATGCTGAATGAACCAAAAGGTGTTTTTTCTAAGTATTTCTTAGGTACATTATACCCGAAAGAAATTTCTTGAAGTCTAAGAACCGAACCATCATATACTTGTAATTCAGATGGGCCGAACAGTATGTTTGAGAAGTAATACTGTGAGTTGTTAATCTGAGTCTGATTAGGAGTTGAATTTCCAGCAGCGTCAACATTTACACCTGGAAGGATAAATGTGTTTTCTCTATCTTCAGTTTCAACAATTAATCCACGTCCAAGAAGTACAGAAATAGTTGATGCATAAATGTCACCTCCTTTAGTATGGTTAATTTGGAAATTTAAATTAAAGTTCTTGTATGATAATGTATTGATAAAGTTCATTACATAATCAGGCTGTGGGTTACCAATGATAGGTTGAATGTTACGACCATCATCTAAAGTGATGTTTGGTTCAGTTACATAGTTACCAGCTCCGTTTACAACGAAGTTACCGTTAGCATCTCTTAAGATACGATCACCAACAATTACACCTAATTGTTCTCCTTGGATAGCGGCATTTCCTAAGTTACCAAATCCAGCATATACAATAATGTCTTCTGCTTGCTCAGTTACGATTTGCTCAGACTGTGTAAAGTTCATTCTTGAATTCCAACTGAATCCATTGCTATCACTTTTGAAAATGTCAACACCTAAGTCAACTTCCCAACCGTCTCCTTCTACTTTACCAATGTTATCTTGAGTTCTAGTAAAACCAGTTGATGGTGCTAAGTTTCTGTTTACAATTAAATCTTCAGTTTGACGATCAAAATAAGATACATCTAAACTAACTCTGTTTTTCCATAAACGAGTATCAAAACCAACTTCAAATTCACTAATAAGTTCAGGTTGTAAATCTGGATTTGCTCTAAAGCTACTAATTCCATTTGTAGTCAATCCAACTTGTAATTGGTTGATGTTTTGGTTTACTAACTGAGATACAGGGAAGTTATCAGGAAATCCAGCAGATGTTCCTAAACCAGCTCTTATCTTTAAGTAATTTAAAGCATCACTTTTTAAACCATCAAATGCTGCAGTAGGTAAGAAAGATACACTAGCACTTGGGTAGAATTGAGAATTGTTTTCAGTAGGTAAGTTAGAAACCCAGTCATTACGTCCAGAAAGTGTAACGAATAACATATTGTCATAATCAAAATCTGCCTGAGCTAATACCCCTACAATGTTTCTGAAAGTAGTAAATTGGTTTGCTACTTGCTGTCTGAAATTAAAATGTCTCTGAACTCCAAATACGATTTGATCAGTACTAGCTGCTCCTTGTCCATCAAGTTCTCTAGATCTAGATGTTGCTCCAGCGATAAATGTTAAACCAACTTTATCACTTAAGTCATAATCTCCACTTATTGCTAAGTAATGATCCCAGATTCTTGTATTAATATCAAATGTGTTGTATTCTCCACGTATATCATCACGTCCAGAACCTCCAACACCTAATACTCCACCTTTGTTAATATAACTTTCACTTCTTTGGTTAAAGAAATCAACACCCGCTCTATATTGAACGTTTAAGTTGTCAGATATTTCATATGATAATGTAGAAGTACCAAATACACGATTTGTTACTTGTGAATCTCTTGCATTAGCTACAATCCAGTTAGGGTTGTTAATATCATTACCATTACGGTAATAGATACTTCCTCCTGTTTCTGGAATCTCAAACGGAAGATTTACTAAATCTACGTTACGAGGAGTAAAGAATACATTTGCAAATACAGAGAATCCTGTAGTACCATTTCCTAAAGAAGCTGCTACTGGAGGAAGAGAAAAGTTCGTTCTAGCATAGTTTAAAGATCCAGAGATCGTAAACTTATTACTTAATTGAGCTCTACCACCAACAGATAAGTTGTTTCTTCTTAATGTGTTTCCAGGAATAAATCCTTGATCATCTAGGTGACCGTAGTTGATATTGTAAGATACTTTTCCATCTTCAGAACTTCCGTTTATGTTAACTGAAGTATTAGAAACAGAACCAGTTCTAAAGAATGCATCTACATTATTATAAGGTCTCCAGTCATAACGTTGACCTTGAAATTCTTGAAATAAGATGTTGTTTCCTTCTAAAAATCCTGATAAGAATCCAGAAGAAGAATAAGGGTGTTCTACAGTTCCATCAGCATCAATTAATTGTGCAGGATCATTTAAATACCCGTCAACTCCACCAGCGGCGAAAGCAGGCCCCCAGTTTGAGAAGAACCAACCAAATGATTGATCAAATCCTCCACCGTATGTATTCTGATAGTCTGGTAATGAAGCAATTTCATTAGCGAAATAAGACTGGTTTACTGTTATTTCTGTTTTTCTTGGACCTTGTCCACGAGAAGATGCAGATTTTGTAGTAATTACAATCACTCCGTTACGTCCTGCTGTTCCATAAAGTGTAGCAGCTGCTAGACCTTTAAGAACGTTAACGCTTTCAATGTTGTTTGGATCAAGATCTAAGAAACGAGAAGATCCATTGTTACCATTAACAAAACTGTTTGAGGTATCGTTTGGATTACCATTTCCAGCACTTGTGTCACTACTAAAAGGAACACCATCTACGATAAAAAGAGCTTGGTTACTACCATTAATAGAGTTGTACCCACGAATTACAACGTTAGTTGCAGATCCCGATGCACCACTCTGAGAAGTAATAGCTACCCCAGATGCTTTACCTGAAAGGATACGTCCAACGTCACCTTCTGTACGATTTTCGATTTCTTCAGAAGAAACCTCACTTACAGCATATCCTAACGCTTTTTTCTCACGCTTTATACCCTGAGCAGTTACGATTACTTCTTCAAGTTGATTGTCTGAAGCAAGAGTAACATTAATTGTAGTTTGATTACCTACTGTAACCTCTTGATTTGAATAACCTACATAACTAAAAACAAGCACATCATTTGGGCTTGCTTGAATAGTATAGTTACCATCAAAATCGGTTTGAGCTCCAGTCTGAGTTCCTTTGATTAAGACACTTGCCCCAGGCAATGGTCCGTTTTCTTCAGAAACTGTTCCGGAAACTGTTGTTTGTGCAAATGAAACTTGCACGACAAACGCTAACAAGAGCGTTAAAATTCCACTAAACTTTGTTTTCATTTTTATAAATTATTTGAATTAGCCAATGTCAAAAATCACAATAAAAAGTTAATTACACAACTATTTACTCCTAAAATTTAGAATTTTTAAATATATCTGAATATTGTGTGAGATGTATTTAAAATTAGAGCCCTAGCGATATGATACACTTTGATCTTTTAAGACTTCAATATAAAACTATGTATTGTTGTAGGTTTAATTTCTTAATTTTTTAACAATACCTATAGGGTAGTGCCATCTGGCTTGTATGTTAATTTAATGTTAAGGAATTGTAGTACTGGTCTTTATAAAGGCTAATGATTGTAAAATGTCGTTCTTATACTTTATATATATATGACCTAAATTTTTATATATAAAAAAATCCAGAGAAGCTATGTTCTCTGGATTTAGGGGGTTTTTTAGTAACCAAAAACCTGTTTAAAGACAATTCAGGTATGGTAAAATTACTTTTTCAGAAACTGTTGCACGTATGTACTATTTTCTTGAAGAATACGTATAAAATAGTTTCCAGTGGCAAGATTGCTTACATCTATTGTATTTGTTCCATCTAATCTAGCATTTAACACACGTTTGCCATCTACTGTAAATACAGAATAGATAGCACTTTTTAATTGAAGTGACGTCTCTAAATTAAGTATGTGATCTGCTGGGTTAGGATATACTTTAAAACTGTTTGAAGTAATGTCATCTACACCCAAAGCTTCATTCTCATATATGATAAGGGTATCATTGATGTCAGCGTCTTCTACTACAGTAATTACTCCCGATGGCCAATACACAGTTATTGTATCTATAGACTCATCTTGCCCTAATCCAAAATGGGTATTAAGAGTACTCATGTATCTAAAGCCTTCTCCACTTCTTACGTCTCTAATTTGAGTTCCTAATCCTGAAGATGTTATTTCTACACGTGCACCAATACCATTTCTATTACTCTGATCTCCAATGGTTACAATTTTAATCCAGTTGTTTTCATTTCCGTTGTTAAGGAAAAGACCATTGCTGAAAATATCAAGAAATCCATCATTATTTGCATCGCCTATAGAGCCACTTTGAGGTACTGTTTGGCTTATGATATTGAATGATAGTCCGTCTCCACCATTTAAAAGAATCCGTCCATTAGAAAATATATCAATATGCCCATCATTATCAAAATCGGCAGGAGCATTTTCTATCCCTAAAGGTGTTTCCGAGAGATCTACAGAACCAGAGATGTCTGTAAATGTTCCATTTCCATTATTGCGCATGTATTTTGTAGGCCCGTCAGATGAAGAGCTAGCTCCAATATAGCCATCCATATCGCCATCATTATCATAATCACCCCAAGCTGATGACCAAGTTTGTACAGGGTCAGCTAGGTTAACACCACCATCTGCAGCTACATTTGTATAAGTGCCATCTCCATTATTTCTATGTAACTCATTAATTTTTGCATTAGTGTCACCTCCTCTACATTTTGCTATAAAAAGATCCATATCGCGATCATTATCATAATCGATCCATACAGTGCCATAATTCCCTCCGTTTGATACAAGACCTAATCCCGAAGGAATCCCGTCAGGGTCGGCTCCTTGATAGAACGTAAGGTTGCCATCTCCATCATTAATATAGTATACATTAGGTTGGACATCATGGCATACAAATGCATCTAAGTTTCCATCATTATTAAGATCTACAAAATTAGAGCGTTGAGAAAAAACATATTCAGGGCCTGATACTTCTGTATAGGCAGTTCCATCATCGTTAGCAATCATAAATGTAACACCACTGCCACCTCCATATAATAGGTCATTGTATCCGTTACTATCTATATCTCCTGCGGCAAGACTCCAAGAAGGAGTGTTGTCTGCTGGAGTCGTGTTAATATCTACAGCGTTAAAACCGCCTCCTTCTAATTGATAATTGATATTTATGTTTGTATTAGAAACTGACACTAGATCATCAAGATAATCTCCATTCATATCTACCATAGCCAATCTAGATCCGTTTGTGGAAATACCTTGAGCAGTAAATGTAAGTTGTCCAGGAGGAGGTGCGTCTGCTTCGCTTATTTCAAATTGAAAGCCATTAGAAGACCATCTGTTATCCCAAGCAATATAATATGATTCGCCAGCTGTCGCTTGGAATGATGCTATAGATAAAAAACCATTTCCTATATCTCCTGCGTCATCATCACCTATAATACAATTCAAATCACTACAACTACCTCCATATATTTGTACGCGTGTATCACCGCCAGAATTAACTTCTAAGTCAGATGTTACGGTAACGTATACATCATCTCCAGCGGGTGCTGTATAGATATACCATTTTCCATTGGCAGCAGGATTTGTTGTCTCTGTAGAGCATACTGGAGTTGGAGCTTCTCCATCTATAGTGTCAACAGTGTGTGTTCCAGTTGTTACTGGAATTGAATTTACGCAATTTTCACCTGTCTGTGCTTGCATTATAAATGGGAAGCACAATAATGAGGTGTAAAGTAGTAGCTTTCTCATGATTGGTTTAGTTTAGTTTATTCGCATTCTATTTCTAAGTCATTAATAAATTCTTCAAGAAGTGTTATTGCTTCTTCATGTATAAGTGTTCTACCTAGAAGTGGCATACGTACTTCTTCGGCAGTTGTGTTAAGTCTAAAGTACAAGGTAGATCTCTCTATATTACCAGATCTTATGATATGTGTGAGGCCATTTCCTAAATCTTCATCAGGTTCAACGCATATTCCAATGTTTTCATCAAGAACAGATGAAGTGTAATCTAGACGTATGGGTCTATATGAGCAGTGACCATCATCTTTATGACAATGAGCGCAATTGACCTCAAAATAATTACGGACTCTATCTTTTAATGGAGCCGTTGTGTCTTGCCAATCTATTAAAGTACTTACATCTGCAGGAGCAGATTGTAAATACCCTTCTTCTATCCATTTATCTAATTGATTTGCTGTAGTGCCATCTGCGTATGTAAATTGTCTATTAAGGTTTTGAGGTTTTGGGCCGATAGGAATAGACGTGTCTCCTGTTTTATGGCAGGTTTGGCATTCTGCTATATTTGGTATTCTATAATTTACCGATCTTGTCTCGCCATTTAACTCCCACATAATGTCTACATTACTTCCGTCAAGATTATAGGTAGCTTCTGTTTGGGCTTCATTCCAAATATAGTCTGCAAATTCCCATCCATCTGTGGTATTGATAAGAAGGCGTGTTTCAAGGATACGTCTTGTGTTTTGAGGGAGTACATTATCATAAAAGAAGTTTTTTATCATAATAGTGCCTACAGGAAAAACGAGTAATTTGTCATCGGCATCATACGTAGCAGTAACCCCTTCTGGCATCCAGATAAAACGTTTTTTTACAGAGTAATCAGAAAAAAGCTTGTTTATGAGAGAATATTCAAGAACCCCATTATTAGGAACAAGGTCTGCTATATTTCCATCAAAAAAGCCATATTCAGATAGGGTGTCAAATGGAACTGTGGTAAGATCAATCGTTACCCCCATATCATCGACTGTGCTTCCTCCATCGTCATCGGTCATCATAGGGTCATCGTCGGTTTCACCCATAGGGGTATAATTGTCATCATTCCCGCATGATAATAAGAGTGTGAAAAGTATGGTGGTGAGTGTTAAATAATATTTACTCATATTTAATTGTAGTTTTGAGAAATACGGATGTTAGTTTATAAATGGGTTGAAAAAGTATTTAACAAATATAAGAATAGTATTATTTCTAAATTTTAAGCTATTAATTAGTGATAAAATAAATCAGATGTATACTATTTTAAATATCCTATTCTTAGTTTGTTAAATCTGTATTAATTTGTGATATTCTACTAAAATAACAACTCAATGTTAAAAATCCCTACCCATAGTTGTTTAAAATAGCTTTGGTTTTTGGTTCTTACTTTTTTTAACGGCTTGTTTTATTTATTGCATATTAATAGTTTTTACGCTATACATTATGCTGTAATGCTTTGTTTATTATACGCTTTCGCGAAAGCGTACTCAAAAAAACACTTTATTTAGATAGTGTTAATTCTTATGGTTATTGTGTAAATTTGTAGTATTTTAATAAAAAAAAGAGTGTTATGCATACACCTAAAAGATTAGAGCAAGCGATTACAAAATTATATACTGCTTTCCATAATAACACATTACACCCGGAGTGTTGTAAGTCATGTGCTGTTGGGAATATTCTTGATAATACAGAAGCATGGAAGCATCTTTCTGATGGTCATGGTTCTATTGTATTAAATTATGTGGGGAAAGTGCATCAAAGATTGGGGAGAGAATTTAAGGGGTATTCTCCACAGGAGCTATTACACATAGAGGCCGTGTTTTTAAACGCTTGTGGCTATTCTTTACCTCTTCATCATAAAGGGATAAAACCATCCACTCCAACGGATATAGATTTGTTGTTTCAAGGACTTTCTGAAACGATTACTTTTTTATGTGAACTAGATGGAGTTACTAATGTCATGGATTATACCAAAATATTTGAAGACCATTTGGCTGTACATAAAAGGGCACTTGTAATGATATGATATGGTTTTACATTATTGTGAATCTTTATCTTTAGGGTCAATATTTTTAATTCCATTCTCTTCTTCAAGTTCCTGTTGTTGAGTGTCTGTTGGGGTGTTGTTTGGGTCTTCTTCTTGCGGATTTGAATCTCCAGAATTTATCTTTTTGTCAAAGTTTTTTCGTGCCCAATCCCAAGATTTATCACTATAAACTGCTGCTGTAAAACATAGAAAAAATGTCATGTATAAATTTAAGTCGCTGTCTCCATTTGTAAGAATGGCGATACCCCCTTTTATGGCTAGGAAAATGACTAAAGCAGCCGCAAATCCTCTTACAATAAAGCCTACTACATCACTGAGCATAAGATCTTCCTGCATCGAATTTATAGAAATTATTGTTGGTTTTTCTTTCATAAAAGTTCTCACTATAGAGCCTAATAACCCAAAACCTAAAAGTCCAATAATTAAGGCTAATTGTTTATTTCCAGTATTAATAAGCCAGCCAGCAATGTATGAAAAGAAATTTAGGTTAGATCCTAAAGGTTCTCGTTTAGGGGGAGTGTCTAAGAGGTTTGAGAGCTTATCAGAATAAATGTCTGATTTAAAGAAATTAGGTTTGTCTATATTTATAGTGTGCGTATATGTTGGTGAATTTGCAGAGTCTTTCTCTAGTACATGTGCTTTAACATCCTGAAGACTATTATTTATTCTATCTAGACGAAAATCTCTTATAGATTGATACCAACCGTAGAGTTCTTCTTTATGTTTTAGTTTTATTTGATCCGTTACATTTGCGTTTACCGTATTTCTTAATTCTTCAAGTGCTTTTTTTTCAGCAACTTTTACCTCTTGAAACTCTTGAGCAATGCGATCAAGCATTTTGTTTGATTCGTTTGTAAGTTTGTTTTTTAAGGCAGCTATATTTTCAGGATTTATACTTGTTAATTTAGATGTAGCACTACCAAATTCTTGTTGTAGAGATTGTATATATCTTTTCTTTTGGATAGTGTCTGAGTAGTCATAGATGGTCATGCTCTCTTCAAAACTTGCTATAATTTCATCATTTTTTTTATCAGAGATAGATTCTAAAATAGGCACTGCGATGATAGCAGCTAGGCTTAAATACAATGCGATGATGATACCATTAATAGTGATGAAATTTTTAATTAATACCTCTTTTTTAGTTCTGGCTTCTAGATCATTATCTGCTACAGGTTTTGTTAAGAGTGAGATGATATAAGAACTAAGTAAAAATGCTAAAAAGAAAATTAAAACCTCTACAATGCGATATGCTTCAATTTTAACAAAAGTGTTTTCTTCTACAGAAGTCAAAAAATTATTCTCCAGAAGAATAATAATTTTGGAAAAAAGCTCACTTGCATATCTAAATAGAACCTGTATAGGTTCTGTAGTAATTAATGAAAGTGTTGTTAAAGCTATAACACTGTCTAGCGTTTTAATGTTATACCTCTTTGAAAACTTTTTGGTCCAAATCAATATTAATACAATAAACAAAATAAAGAAGGCTACCTTAAAGCCAAGTTTGATTAAGTGCGTATAATCTTGTGAAAAGAGCATATCTGTGTTTTTTAATTTAAGATTAGGTTTTTTAGGTGTGTCATACCCTTATATTGATCTGTCATAAGTAAATGAGACTATTCTCAGAAAGGCTTAAAACATCATTTTATCTAAGTAGTGTACTTAATTATCAAACTGTTAGCTAAATTGCATGAAATAACACCTACATATTAAAAGCATTATCTTTATTGGTACGTGTTGCCATAATGATTCATCATATCTTACGTTCTAATCCTAGAAATGAATTATTCTTGATGCTTAAATATACATTTTTTTATATAGTGTATTAATAGCCCGTGTATTATCTTGGGTAAGATATCTTTTAAAATTTAAAAAGGAATAAAAAGGACGTTAACGATTTTTGTCCTTATGATACGCTCTATATTCTTTGATATAGTTTGTGAGAGCCTCTCCAGCTGCTACTTTACTCCATAAATCAATATCGTTTTCTATGATAGTGGGATCATAAGAAGCATTAATATATTTCTTTAAAGAAGTAATATAGCGCCTATCATTAGCAGGGATTTTAATGATAGACTGTCTTCCAGTTATTGCATAATCCCCTTCGTAGGAAACACAAAACACCAATACTTGATCTCCTTTTGTAAGAGATGTGCCCTGAAAACAATCACTTTCTATGTAGCCAATTTTAGTCATATCCCTATCGTGTGATTTTGAGTCCAAAATCACTTCTTTAATAGCAACACGACCTTCTACAGGAGTGTATAAAGCATCTTCAGAAACTTCGGGGGGTATATTGATTTCAGTTATGGTTCCTAATAGAATTAGAGAGTAACGAGAGCCAAAGCCAAAGGGTGTAATATCATTTGCCCAATACATATATCCAAGATCAAGAGTGTCTTTTGCTATTTCGGGA
>JBLHOX010000034.1:0-13954 GCA_047623725.1 Dokdonia sp.
CTATAGAGTACAAACATTAACCGACTCAACTTTTGCATTTTCTGAACAAGGAGTTACGTATCGTTTTAATAAAAAATCAACATCACAAGCTCTAACAGAAGCTACATCTACCGGAGTAATTCCTTCTCAAGGTTTCTCTTTAAATAGCTTCCTTAGAGGTATTTTAGGGATGTTTTCATTATTACTTATTGCATTTCTTTTTAGTAGTAACAGGAAAGCTATTAATTGGAAAACTGTAGGGTTAGGACTTGCTATCCAACTCGTTATAGCAATAGGGGTTCTTAAAGTTCCATTTATTGAGAAAATATTTGACTTTATCGGAAGCATATTTGTAAGTATATTAGAATTTACACTCGCTGGAAGTGACTTTTTATTTAAAGGTCTTGTAAGTGACATGAGTACTTTTGGGTATATTTTTGCTTTTCAAGTATTACCTACCATCATCTTTTTCTCAGCACTAACTTCTGTATTATATTATTTTGGAGTTATCCAAAAAGTAGTGAAAGCTTTTGGATGGTTACTTTCTAAAGTACTGGGCATTTCTGGTGCTGAAAGCTTAAGTGTTGCTGGAAATATATTTTTAGGGCAAACAGAAGCGCCGCTTCTTATAAAAGCGTACTTAGAGAAGATGAATAAGTCTGAGATTCTTCTGGTTATGATTGGAGGGATGGCAACGGTTGCTGGAGCTGTTTTAGCAGCTTACATAGGCTTTTTAGGTGGGGACGATCCTGAATTACGATTGATATTTGCAAAGCATTTACTGGCTGCATCTGTCATGGCTGCTCCTGGAGCTATTGTGATTTCAAAAATCCTATATCCACAAACAGAATTTGTAAATACGGATGTAAAAGTCTCTTCAGAAAAAATCGGGTCTAATATTCTAGATGCTATTGCAAATGGAACTACAGAAGGTTTAAAACTAGCTGTAAATGTAGGAGCTATGCTCCTCGTTTTTGTGGCATTTATCGCTATGTTAAATGGTATTTTAGGATGGATAGGTGACTTTACAACTATCAATGATTGGATGGCTGCAAACACTAGCTATCCTGCGCTTTCCCTTGAAGCCATTCTCGGAACCATCTTTGCGCCTCTTATGTGGCTTATTGGAGTTGCTGAGGAGGATATTACCATGATGGGTCAATTATTAGGGATCAAACTCGCAGCAAGTGAATTTGTAGGCTACATACAACTAGCAGATTTAAAAAATACAGCAAATGCGGTTCACTTAAATTATAATAAGTCTATTATCATGGCAACGTATATGCTGTGTGGGTTTGCAAATTTCGCCTCTATTGGTATTCAAATAGGAGGTATCGGTTCTCTTGCTCCTGGGCAGCGTAAAAACCTTTCTAAGTTTGGAATGAAAGCCTTACTAGGTGGATCTATCGCTTCCTTGATTTCTGCTACAATTGCAGGGATGATAATTGGATAAAGTAATTAAGTGATTTGTTGTATTTTATTGCAGGTATCCTTACAGATGAATAGACGTTGTTGACATCAGTATTATTCTCCGCTATTCAAGCGTATTTCAGTCATAACGTTATTCAATTCCATAAACAGTTTGGAAAACTCTGATTCTCCACTGTCCATTTTCGAAATACTTTCTGTAATTCGGGTTTGTCCCATATTTGACAAAAAGTAAAAATTCGCATTTCCATTTGTTGGCAAATCCGCATTCTCAAATTGTTCTCCTTTGAAAGAAATCAAATGTCCGTTTTCTACAAATTCTTTGGTTACTTTTTGAACACTCTTGTGTTGTCCAGCTCCAATAAACCCGCCACCAGAACTTAAATAAATAAATACTTGCATCTCCAGTCAAATAAGTCACAACCGTTGCCGTTACGCCACCCATATTCAAATCAGATATAATTCCGTAAACTTTTATTGAATCTTTTGGAATTTGAAACCCAAGTTGTTCAGCAGTTACAGTCAATGCCATTTTTCGCATATCTGTATAAGGATTCTGGTCAACAATTTTTTCCATTTGCTGATTTTTTTCAGTAGTTTCTTTTTTCGTTTTGTTATTGCAACTGACTAAAAACAAATTCCTACGATTGAAACAATTCCGATTAAAATGTATGTAAACATTGGTTTTCTCATATTGTAGGCAACTCATGTATATCATAAATAATAGTCTCTCAAAAACATTCAGAAAAGAAATTTAGATACTTTTTTAAGAATCTATACGCTTTCGCGAAAGCATAAAAAAGAAAACTATCGTTTAAATATATTACGTAATTGATAGAAGAAACGTTCTATAAGTCTAAGATCTTCTGTTACAATATCTCCTGTACCCCTCATTTCTTGTTGGAAATCAATATCCTTCCCAAAGGTGGTCACGAGTGTCTTAGGCAGTGATACATCTATAGCATACATTCCTTCTTCATCTGTAATAACAGATATTTTGGTTACTTTACCTTCCAGCGTTCCAAATTCTGTATCAGGATAATTCTCCAAACGTATAATTACATTTTGCCCTACTTTTATTTTACCTGAGTTTTGAGCAGGCGTTTTTAGTTTTGCAATAAACTCTGAACCATCTTTAGGAATTACCGTAAAAACAATATCACCAGCATTCACTGTTTGGTTTTCACTCCAAAAATTTAAAAAAGAAACCTTTCCATCCAGATTAGATGTTAATGCATAGGTAAGTTCCCAATCTCTAATACTCTTTTTAAGTTGATTAAGTGATTGTATCACTCCTATGAGTAAGGTTTTTTCTTCTCTAATACTGCTAATCTCTGTCCCTCTAGAGGTGCTTTGTGCGCCACTTATCCCTTCTCTTAATTGAGAGATGGAGGCATCTAAATTTTTAAAATTACGTTCTACTTGAGAAAATTCTATTCTTCTTCTTTCTATTTCTGATGTAGAAATTCCACCACCGTCATAAACGGATTCGTAACGATCAAGTTCTTTTTTAGCAAGCTCTAACTCTTTTTTATTAAGTTCTCGCTGTGATTCTGTAAATTTTAATCGCCTGTTTTGTTCTGAGATAGAAATACGATTTGCTACTGCCTGATTAGAAAAAGGCTGGTATTCCTCATTGAGCTGATATAGTATATAATTATTGACAAAAAGCGCATAATTAGACTCTATATCACCTAAAGACAGCAGAGGTATCTTTTCATAAGGAAAATAGAACGTATCATTTTGTAATGATACCGTGTCTAATGCCTCCTTAAGGTAGTATATGTCCTCGTAATTTGCAGTGTTTTCTATAACAGCTAGTGCTTGCCCTTTACTCACCTCTTGAGCATCTTCTACCAAGATAGCAGAAAATCTACCTGTACTTCTAGCTCGCTCTTTTTGAGGAGGTATTTGGGTTGTAATAATAGCTTGTGAAGATATAATATCTGGATATTCTAAAAACCAAGACATTGCAAGTAGCATAACTATCAAGCCTAAAAAAAGCGCACTTCCCCACCGTATCATCCAATTGGGGGCTTCTGTCAAGATTTCTTGAACCTCTTCACTACGTAATTCTATGTCATCTATCTGATCTGGCATTCCTTACTTATTTTTTATGATCCTAGTTCTAGTTGGTTTTTTACTAAATTATAATAGAACCCTTTTTCTAGGGTTAATGTTTTATGAGTACCCACCTCTACAATTTTCCCTTGATCTAATACCACAATTTGATCTGCATTTTTAACCGTACTTAATCTATGGGCAATAACGATTGCTGTTCGGTTTTTGAAAAACTCATCGAGCTTTTCCATAATCACTTTTTCATTATTTGCATCTAGTGCACTTGTAGCTTCATCAAAGAATAAGAAATTAGGGTCTTTATATACTGCTCTGGCAATAAACAGTCGTTGTTTCTGACCTGTACTCAGCCCTACTCCTTCCATTCCAATTTTTGTATTGTAAGACAATGGTAACGACTCTATAAACTCTTTAATATTTGCAACATCTACTGCATGGGCTAGCTTCTTCTTATCTACATAATCGTCTCCTACCGCTATATTATTTCCAATCGTGTCATTAAAGACATACCCTTCTTGCATCACTACACCACATGAAGCTCGCCATGAGTATTGAGAGATGTTTTGCAAGTCTGCGCTTCCTATTTTTATTTGTCCTTCATTAGGTTCATAAAACTTAAGTAGGAGTTTCATAAGGGTTGTTTTACCACTACCACTTACTCCTACAATAGCCGTCACCTTATTTGCGGGTATGTGTAAACTCAAACCGTTAAGCACCTTAACATCAGAACCTATATATCTAAATGAGATATCCTTAATATCAAAATCTGCCTCTTTTGGGATATCTGTTATTTTTGTATCCTCGCCTCCTTCTTCATCTTCTTTATTATGAATTTCTCCAAGACGATCTAACGAGATACGGGCATCTTGTAGTTCTCTTATAAAGCTTATTAATTGTGAAATAGGAGAGTTAAGCTGTCCTACAATATAGGTGACCGCAAACATTTCTCCTAAGAGAAGATCTCCATCAATAACCAGTGTTGCTGATAAGATGGTAATTAAAATATTTTTAAGCTCGTTTATAAAACCAGAACCTACACTCTGATATTGCTCTAATGCAAGACTCTCTATCGAGATTTTAAAAAGGCGTGCCTGCATAAACTCCCAAGACCATCTTTTTTGTTTTTCAGCATTATGCAGCTTGATTTCCTGCATCCCATTAATAAGCTCAATCACTTTACTTTGCTCTTGACTTACTTGAGAGAAACGTTTATAATCAAGATCGGCTCTCTTTTTAAGGAAGATGACAATCCAAAAGAAATAGAGTATACTCCCTAACAAAAAGACTCCAAAAATCTGAAAACTATAATATGCTAATACAACGCCAAAAACAACAAGGTTCACCATTGAGAACAACACATTAAGTGATGATGTTGTCAAAATACGCTCTATACGCCTGTGATCATTGATACGTTGTAAAATATCTCCCGTCATACGTACATCAAAAAACGATATAGGCAGGTTCATAAGTTTGATAAAGAAATCTGAAATCAGAGAGATATTAATACGGGTACTCAAATGCAGTAAAATCCAACTCCGGATAACTTCTACACCTGTCCTACCCATAAACAAAGCGACCTGTGCAATTAATATTAAATAAATAAAATTAATATCACCTGTCTTAATACCGACATCAACAATACTTTGTGTCAAAAATGGAAAAACAACTTGCAATAAACTTCCTGCAAGCAACCCAATAATTAACTGAACAATAAACTTCTTATATCTGTAGACGTATTTGAAGATGAAGGCAAAACCAAAATTCTTTTTTTCTTCATCAAAATTCTCTTCGTAAAACTTAGGTGTTGTTTCAAGTAAAAGCGCAATTCCTTCTGCAGTAGCATCTGTAGCATTATTACCTATCCAAAATTTAAGAAGTTCTTCTTTGGTATATTTTAAAATTCCGTGTGCGGGGTCTGAAATATGAAAAATCCCTCTTGATATTTTATACAGTACTACGTAGTGGTTTTTATTCCAATGGAGTATGCATGGTAATGGCACTTCTTCTTGAAGTTGATCTAGTGTTATTTTTACGCCTAAACTTCTAAAGCCTAGCTTTTCTGAGGCATTACTAATTCCTAATAGACTACTTCCAGATCTTGTGGTTTCGCTTAGGCTTCTTAATAATTGAATAGGTATAGGCTTCTTATAGTATTTAGCAATCATTTTAAGACACGTAGGCCCGCAATCTTTACTATCTGCTTGTTTATAAAAAGGAAACTTCTTCAAAATATATACGACTGTTTTTTACAATTATTACTTCTTTTTGTTCTTAAATGTTCTGATACCCCAAGCCACTTTGTAGTGTCTATATAAAAGATCATACACAACCATCTCATGCATTCTATTTTTTGACCTAAACATTCTATTCATGAGCATGTGAGCATAACTTCCAAGATAATTATCTATGAATTCACTACTTGCTGATTTTTTAAGTAAATCAATAGTAGGTTTACACTGCTCACTCTTATAAGCCAGTAATTCCAAAAGGGGTTGATATTCTGGCTTATCTTCAACTTTAAAATCTATAAAGAAAGTTATTTTTTCTCGCTTTGCGCGAAATTTTTCATCTAATTGTTTCTTTAAAAACTTGTTCATTCCAAACTCAAGTCCAAATCCTGTTTTTAAGCGTTCCATAAACGCTAGTTTCTGGTCTTCAGAGTAGCCAAAATCTGCTAGCATAGTATCTAATGCCCTTATTCCAAAAAGCCACCTGAGTTCTTCTCCTTCCTCTCCATCAACCATGTCTAAAAAATTGACAATCATATCACTCTCATGAGAGAATAATTGTTCTGCTTTTTCTATGTGTTCCTCTCCGTATCGCTCGATCTCTCGATTATAGGTATCTATCTGTATTTTCCAAATTAAGTCCGCTTCCGCGAAAGCGTGTAATTTATCATACACCGTTGTCATAATCCTCCCAATAGCATTTGGGTCATTGTAATGAAAACGTACTCTAATATGGTGCTTAGGATCTGCATATCGTATAAAAAACCATTGATCTATACATCCTTTTGCCGTTAGTTCTTCTACAATAGGCTTGATTGCATCTGTAAGAACAATATCAGATGTTTTTGTTCCTGTGTATATTTTGTAATACACCCACGAGTCTCCCGGAATAAATGTGCGTTGTGTATTAAGCATCTGAGTGTTGTTTTAAAAGGTTTTCATTATAAAAAGAGAGGATCACTTGATTTGTATACGATGCGCTTTCATCTGAAACAACGCTTTGATCGCTATGTAAAAACTCTTTAAGTATAAATCGTCCTCGTTTTTTTATTGTTGATAACAACATTTGGACACTTGTCGTATTTTGTAAGTTGATTAACAACTCATTATCACTGTCTTTAAGAAGTACAAACTGAGGCAACTGTTTTTCTTTTATAAATAGTTCCAAATGCTCTTGAAACTTACCCATATCTTTTTGAGAGTTTTGTAATATCTCAATATCAGATTTTAAAATATTCCATGTTTTGGATGCTAAAACAACACCTTTATACACTACTCTGGGCAGAAAAGGAAAGTCTTCTTCATAAGGTCCCCAATGAAAACCAATACCACCTCTTTTATTTTGGCTTTGCAAATTTGCTAAGAACTGGTAAATAGGCAATGCTCCACTAGAATAGTTATGTGCATTACTCAAATGCGGAATTACTTCTTTATTATATTTTTTTGATCGTAAAATGACTTTATCTCTTTTTACAGACACCATTAAATCATCTATAGGCAACTGTGCTTCTGTATCTAATACTGATTTAGCTAAATACGGAATCTCGTACCCTCTCAAAGCTGGTCTCATTAATATATTACCTACTCTAGATTCAGGAAGGTGTACAATTTCAGCTAGCATTTGATTTGGACTACATCGTTCTTCTACAGCTACGATTTCTTTTACATAGTTATGAATTTCTGGATCACTGTGACAAAATCTTCCTAATAAATTTGCCGCACTTGATCCTCCTGCATTAGACATAACAATTTGTTCTTCTCCATCAATAGCAATGACCTCAACCATCGTTGATATGGTATTTGGGAGGTCGTTCCAATTTTCTTCAAATTTTTCAAAATCAGCATCTTGCAGGGTGAGTATTTGCTCATTTTTGCGCAAACAATGTAACAGCTCTTTATGCAAAATAGAATGTATACTATTCCATTTTATATCTCTAGTTGTTATTTTTGAAGGCTTTCCAGGGAGCATAATATCATCTACTAGTTCACTTACATCACCTGAGTCTTTATTTTGAAGAAAGCCAACTCCTAGCTCTACATCCAACGCCTGTGATAAAGGCACTTCTCTATCTTCATATCGTTCTTGAAATGCGCTTCTAAATTGAGATAACAGCGTTTCACTAGGTGCTTGTGATATCTTATTGATTAATCGCATAGCGCGACGCACCTTATAAATCAATTGTTTATTTAATACATTTTTTTGGGGGTGTAGCGACATATCTGCTTGAAATAAATACTTCAGCTCAAAACCTGTATTTAATTCCTCTAGTGAGGTACTTATCTCTATATAGTCTGTAGAAGGGTTTCCTATTTTTGTGTCTAATTTTTTTATTCTTGCTTGCGTATCTTCTAGTTTTTCTACGAGCTTGTCTGTTCCCTTTAACTTTTTTAACACAGGGATGATTTGATCTGTAAACTCAGGTCCAGATACTGAGGGCTCCAATTCACTAACTAACAACTGACTACCCACCAACTCTTCTATAAATCCCGAAGCCACGTCTATGGTGATTTCATCATCTACCAAGCATTCTGACAAGGTTGCTAGTGTGGCTCCTGCAGTTGCTGTTTCTAATACTTTTTGTAAATAATCAGAATGCTGGACTCCTACAATATGATGCATCCTACGGCTATTCTCATAGTGATACTCTACATATCGTAATTGATCTCCAGCTTTATAAATACTTGTGTTTGGATAAAAACAGAGTTGCTCTCTAATTTTTTCATCCTTTACAATATCTTGAGATAATGCTACAAGATAATTCATATCTAATCGTGTATGCCTCCTGTTTTTTGTTGCTTTTTGAAGAACAATAGCTGTTTGATCCTCAAAAGTTCCTACGGCTGTACCTGCAAATAGACCAAAAGGAGTGCATCGAGATGACATCCTACTTAGGTATTTAAGTATAGAGTATGTCATACGTTCACTATCTTCAGGTTTTGTCTTTCCTTCTAACCACTTTTCAAAAGCAGTATACAGTGATGGAGATGCTAGAAAAAGAGCTTCTTTGATATGTGTTTCTCCACAAGCGCTTTTAAGAGCTTCTTGAGTTAAGACCGAATCTTTTGTAAGCTCAAGAAAAAAAGTAAGAGGGAGTAAAGGTGTTCTTAAAACGTATTTAGGAAAATGGGTGTATTGCATTCTGTAATGCGCTATTATTTATGTTAGTTTCGTTTTCAAAAAGTTAACTACCAATATACTAGAATATATCGATCTAAGCTAATTGTTTTTCTAATTAAACCCTCTCTATTTATAATTTGTCTTGATCTATTTCATTTCTGCTTATTCAAGTATCTGATTCATATTTTAATATGAAAGCCATCTTGTGTGGAAGATGGCTTTCTAATGTTCTTACGTTTTATTTTAAAACAAAACGTAATTTATTAATAGCACTCTCTTCCTGGAGGTGGGCAACTATTAAAAGCATTTTGTGTAGTACAACAATGTGACTCTCCTAGACCTCCTTTAATCTTATTTAAATCTAAACTACTAATTACTTCTTTGTTTAATGTTAATCCTTTTAATGAATTTTTCATAATTATAATGTGTTAATTAAAGTACCTACTCTAGTAAAAGGTTTTCGGTTTTCCCTTATCAAAATCTGTTGTTAACAATACTTGATTTCGATACTAAAGTAGCCTAGGAAAAGAGGGTGAAAAAACAAAGCATCCGTATTTTAGATAAATTACGGCAAGAAAAAAGCCCTGTTTTACAGAGCTTTTTTTCTTTAAATTACTTACCGTTTATTGAAAGTGCGAGTACGTACAATTCATTTCTCTAGACAATTCTGGATCTGCATGCGGATCTGGATCTGTAGGGTCACTACTTCCGCCTTGTATATTCTTTAATTCACTCATTGTAATCCTTGCTATAGTAAGCTTTTCTAGTTTTCTAAGGTCGTTTTTCATTAAATGTTTATTTTATTTACTCTTACTCTTTTAAGGTTTTTCAGAATCCTCCTTTATAGATTTGATTTGAAATATACCTCAAGCCCTTTTAGAATCACAATGGGAGTCCCGTATTTTGTTCAAAATACGGTAGTATTTTATCAAAAAACAATTAGATTACTTTATACGTTTTCTAAATTCTTGATATAATAGGATGGGTTGATCCCTGTCTTAGATTTAAAGTGCTTTGCAAAAGACTTATCGCTTTTATACCCTACTTCTAGAGCTATAGATTTAATAGAAAAAGATCTAAACCGCCTGTCTTCTTTTAGTCTTCTTAATGCATAATCTATACGCAGATCATTCATGTACTCATTAAAGTTTTTGCCTTTATGCGTATTTATAATTTTAGACAAATAGGTCGCATTAGTTTTTGTTTTTTTTGCGATGGCTCTAAGATTACAATCGGGTCGTAAAAAATATTCTAGCTTTTCTAACTTAGCGAGTCCTTTTAGAACAGCGTGTACCTTATCATCATCAATACTAATTTCTGTAATACCCTTTTTCTTTTCTTGGAATTCCTTGTTTTTATTTTGAGACTCAAGTTGATCAATCTGATCTATTAGATTATTAAATAGTGTTTTATTTTTTTTCTGCTTTCTTAAAAAATGATAGCCCACAATACCTAACATGACAAGAACAACAAGTAGTCCTATTTGAGCATACCTTCTATTTGTTTGTGCTAGATGTGTACGAGTACGTTCTTTTTGCAGCTCTAACTCTTGGGCGCTAAATTCTCTTTCAAATATTCTACTCCTTGTTTTGTTTTCATTTTTTTGATACGCCTCGTGCAACGCGGCATACAAGTCATTGTAATGCCATGCTTCCTTATCGTCTCCTTTTTTTCGATAACAACGAGCCAATAAGGAATAAGACTGAATAATAGGCAGCTTATTATTATCTCCTTCTTTTATCGTATTTACTATTGTTTTTAAATGATCAATAGCTTTATCATAAAGCGCCTCATCATAATAATGTTTTGCTAAAAAATAATTTACATTTACCGTTTGATAAAAGTCATTTTCTAATGTCTCTTTTTCTAAAAGCGTCATTGCTTTTGACAAAAAGTAACGTGATTTTTCTTTTTCTTTTTTATAATAGAAAGCAATTCCCTTTTTAACATATAAATCTGTTAATCCTTTTTCATAATTTAGAGAATCACCTATTCGAATTCCTTTATCTGCATAAAACAAGACATCATCATATCTCTGTGCTTCTAAAAAAACATCACTAATATTCATAAGTATCCTCACATGATTCTTTGTATTCTTATCTGGAGATCGATCAAGTACCTTTAGTAAATTACCCGCTATTTCAAAAGCTCTCTCTAATTGATCATCTATTTGCGACAAAAGAATCATATAGCTGGATGTTGCCATAATTTCTAATCGCATATCCTCATGCTTTTGTGCGATCGCTATTGCGCGATCATAAAAATGAATGGCATCTTGGTTTTTACCATCTAGCAAATATGCATTTGCTTTTATAATCGAGATAATACAAGTAGCCTCTTCATTATTATTTCTCGTTGCTATTACTAATGCTTTATCTAGGTACTTATGCGCTTTTTTATAGTTTTCTTCTTTAGAGAATCGCCTTCCTAGCTCTTGATATAATACTACGAGACTATCCTTTCTTTGAAAGTTTAAAACTATATTTTCATAAAAAGTAGCTTCTCCTACACTCGTTTTTTTTATGATCTTAGCAAGCTCTTGAGAAGATTTATTTTTTAAACTATCTGGGATTTTAAAGTTTTGTTCTTGCCCGTACGCACAACCTATAAAACAAAGGTAAATTAGTACGCTAAAAATAATATGTTGTGATGGTTTTCTTTTAGTAGAAAATGTCATTAAGAAGGTTCTAAAGTGTGTATTCAAATGTAAAAATTATTTCAACTAAATCGTTAGTTAAAATAACATAACTACTAGAATCATACTATATTGTGATAGAAATAGGTGATATACGCTTTCGCGAAAGCGGACACTTAAAAACTTCATTTTTATTTCTCCCATAATACTTGAATTACAAACAAAACTACGCTCTCTGTTACATCTTTGCGTATATCCTTATAAACTATAAACTGCTACGTATAGATCATGTTTAATCATACTCATTAAGCCTATAGCGTACTTCTTTTATTTTTGCTTTAAATTAAAAAGCAGTAATAAATACTGCTAATCACTGTGAAGAAAAAATGGCATTTGAGCTTTTTAACAACTATCTAACTGGTCTTGATCTTTGTATTATTTAAAAAGCCCATTTTCTTTACTATAAAGAAAATGGGCTTCATCAATTAATAATTAGATGGATTACTTATCCAACACAAGCTAAAATCATAGAAATCAAATAATCTCTCAATGGCTCAACAGAAGTTGGCAACTCTCCTCCACGGATTGTTTTTAAATCATCTGTCTGTATTTTTGAGATCGTCATCTTTTTTAATTCAATCGCTTTTCCTTGTTTTTTCATCTTTTTATATATTTAAACATTAGCATTGAATCATCGTTTGCAATACATCACTCATACTTGGCCCTGTTTGGTTACTTGTAAATGTATCTGGTTGATCACATACACTAGATGCAGGATGATTTCCTCCCATTACTTGCTGTTGTACATTTTTATGTAAACTAGCAATTGTCATTTTTGAAATACTCAGTTTATTTTTAGTTGTTTTTTTCATAACATACGTATTAGTTATTCTTAAACACCATCAAAAGGACAACCTGCTAACAGGCAATCTGCTGTTGTAACTGCCATACAAATTGGAAAATCAATAAAACAGAAAGCTTGTTCTACCGGAGCCATTGCTAATAATGTATTTCCTACACAATTACCTAAATTCCTAGAACAATTACCCTGCGTTATCGGGTCATCCCCATTATCTTCACCTATTCCTCCCCCATCACCTTCGATAGTAGGGTCGCCATTAGGCATCATTCGCATAGCGCCATTATAGATTTGAAAATCCAACGCCTGCCCATCTTTAAAAGAAACATCTACTACTTCTCCATTATATAAATCAATAATAGCATCACCAGAATAGTTTTCACTAAAAGGTCTTGTCGTTGTTATAGAAAAGCTATTTGTAATTTTTCCATTAAAGCCTATAAGAGCGACTACTTTTGTTTTATTATTATTCATTTGTTGATTTTGAACATCAAACAATATCATTTTAATATCATTTGTTTCTTCAAATTGATAACTATCAAGTCTCACTTCCAATCCATTATTCTTACTATGTTCAAAATATGAGCTTTGTTCAAAATTTTCTACAATACTATTTAGATCTATACTCTCTGGCACAATTTGTAGTTCTTCTTGTTCTTCACTACACGATACAAATGCCAATACAGCGATCATTATTATTTGAAATATTTTTTTCATAATTAAAGTTTTTAAAATTAAAATTTGCTTTTTGTTGTTCGAACACTACAAATATGAATGACATTTTGTGTAGCCACAACTGATGCATAAAGGTTTTCATGAATTTTGAATCTATTTTTCATGAATTTCGGTAACTACATTTTTAACTAATTTTTTGTTTTCTAAACGCTTGTTAATGTGCACTATACTCCATTTTTTTAGTGAGTTTTTATCGGTATTTACACCTAAGAAAAAGAGGCATCGTAGGTTTAACAAACTTATTAAGGAGACTTACATTTGCCTTTTATAACTAATAATTATTACGCAATATCATGAAGCTACTACCTCGCTTTTTTATTTATATTCTATTTTTTTGCATCCCATGTATAACTTTAAGTCAACAAAAAACAGCAGATAGTCTAAAAGGTAAAACGGCACAGGAACTTTTTGATTTATCTGCTACAAGTCCTGGAGCACCTATTCTCAAAAGAACAATCAAAAAGGCTAAAGCAGAAAATAATTTAGAAATACTCATAAACAGTTATTATTTTATAAGCTTATTAGTAAAGGATGAGAATAAATTATTATACAATGACAGTATCATCGCATTAAAAGACGAATACAGTAATGCCCTTTATCCTGCGAATGCATATTACTCAAAAGGTTTTTACTTTTTTAACAAAAGAAACTTCATTAAAGCAACAGATAATTTTATTAAAGCCAATGAATATGGCAATAGATATTATAACAAAGATATCATTGTTCGCTCAAGACAAAATTTAGGATTACTTAAAAAAGAAATAGGTGATTATGAACAAGCATTAACTTTATATAAAGAAAATTTCAACTATGCTACTTCTAAAGATTCGATTTCCTTATCACCTGATGATTATCTGGAAGTGATATTTTCTATCGCTTCTATTTATAACGAA
>JBLHOX010000035.1:0-13915 GCA_047623725.1 Dokdonia sp.
ATGTAAAAGAGTCTTTATGTGCTTTCGCGAAAGCGTATACATTAAGATCACAAAACCAGTCCAAACGGTGACTAATATAGGAGAGCCAAGAATCCAATAGCTTACAAGCACTCCCCATTGGAGACACAAATAAAAAACACTTTTTCGAAAAAATAGAAAGCTATAAGTCTAACAACTAGAGAAGAAGCGTCTTTTACTTGAAATTGATGTTTATAATTTGAGAATCAATGACAGAAGCTTCTACTTGTTGTACTTCTGAAGGTTGTAATGTATCTAGTTGTATATCACCTATACGCACGCGCACCAATCTAAGCGTAGGATATCCAACAGCCGAAGTCATTTTACGTACTTGCCTAAACTTTCCTTCTTTGAGAACCACACGTATCCAAGAGGTAGGGCCATGACGGTCATCACGTAGTTTTTTAGAACGTTCTGGTAATAGGGGAGTTGTGTCTAGTTTTGATACAATACAAGGTTTTGTGGTATATTTTTTTCCATGAATACCTATCGGGACACCTTGGCATAAACTCGTAATGGCTTCCTGAGTCATATCACCATCTACCTGTGCATAATATTCTTTTTCTATTCCAGATCGATTCACCGTATTACTTAGTTTACCATCTGTAGTAAGGAGTAATAGCCCCTCAGATTTCTCATCAAGCCTTCCTATCGCCATGACCCCTTTCGGGAAATCATATAAGGAACTTAAGAACTTTTTTTTACGTGACTGTCGCTCGTCGTTACTAAGCATCTGACTTATATAGCCGTATGGTTTATATAATTTGAAATGTGAATGTGTAGTTTCAGGCATAGTACAATACGTAATACAGAATTTCTAGAGATCAGCTTCTATATTGAAGTTCCATATAAGAATGCGACTTTTTTTATTTCCTTGTTGCATATCTACTATGTTATGAAATGCTTTCAGTTTATTCAATTGTTTTGAGAGCTTAGGAAGGTTTTCGCTCTTAGAAATTAACGTGGTAAAAAAACCTACTTGATCTTTAAAGTCAACACTTTGTTTGATCATTCTCTTGACAAATAAGGCTTCACCACCATTACACCACAACTCATTTGAAATCCCTCCAAAATTACGACGTGTATTTTTACTTACGTGTAATCGCTTGTTTTTTTGAAAATTTGTTTTTTGTGCTTCATCTTCAGAACCAAAAAACGGAGGATTGCACATTGTAAAATCAAAGTATTCTCCTTCTTGTATGATCCCTTCAAAGATGTTTGCAGGCGTTGTTTGTAGTCGTATGTCAATAGGTACTTTTGATTCTTTTGCATTTTGCGTTGCAGTCGCGACCGAAATCTCACTGATATCTGCTCCAACCATGTGCCATCCGTACACCTGTGATCCAAGTAAAGGATAAATACAATTGGCTCCTACACCTACATCTAGCCCTTTACACTCTTTTTTAGGTCCCATAATATCTGCTAAGTGATGTATATAATCCACTCTACTAGGGATAGGAGGGCAGAGGTAGTTTTCTGGTATATCCCAATTTTTGATATGATAATACTGATGTAATAACGCTTTATTGAGTGCTTTTACAGCTTCGGCATTAGAAAAATCAATGGTCTTCGTTTGATGCTCATTTACAAAAGTATACTCGCTTAATGCCGGATGACACGTTTGTAAAAGATCAAAATCGTACGATTTCTGGTGGAGGTTGTTGGGATGCAAAATAAAATATGTTTAGAGTTGCAAGATATCACTATCCTTACAGATTATACGCTATACGTAGTATTGATCATCATTGAATTTCTCAATGCTATATTCGTATAGATTATAGTGTCTTAAAATGGCAGCTGTTTTATCATTTTTTAAATACTGGGTATGCTTTCGCGAAAGCGTATAAAGGGACTTTTAAATACGTAAATCAAATGAGGAGGTTACATGTTTATGAGTTTAAAAGTTTAGATATTAAAAACCTGAAACCTGAAACAATCAACTTTAAACTTTAAATCAGTATTACATTTTGATTTTTTTACTCCTCTCCTGGATGATAGGTTCTTTTAGCTCTTTTTAAAACATCTTCTTTGTAAAATGCCACTTCCTTAAACTGGCCATTAACATAAGGTGCTATTTGATCATCAAAATGAGGAGAATCTGGATCACCACTCTGACCGCCAGCGAGACTTGTTTTTGCTTTTAGCCGATCTCCAAACTCAACAACCGCTACAAAACTATTACCACGGGTTCCATAGATCTTTTTTGTACCATTGGTATAACGCTCTCCATAAGCAGCTAATGCTCCCCAACGACCAGAAGCAAGCCCTACAGGCGTACTTGGAAGATCATCATTAAACGGCTGTCTAATGTCTCCATTAATACGTTGAAAACGGTTTACGTCTCCCCAAGGAATTAAAGCAGTTCCAAAATCAGTTTCTAAACGATCAATAACTGTTTTAAAGATCTCCATACGTTCTTCCAGTGGAGATTCAGAACCAAAATAAGTAATGAGTTGCATAGGCGTCAATCGTTGTTTAGGACGCGTACCATTTTTAAGATATGCTGTACCGTAGTAATGAGCGAGTGTCATTGCCACAGATTCTTCAGAGGTTTTGTAATCCCAGTTTCTGAGTTTTTCTATAAAAGCACCTGTTTTTTTAGTGCGATCTAGCTTGTCATAGGCTTCTACAAGTCCAGGAATTAAAGCTTCAAAAGCGGGTAAATATGGATCATATCCTAATTCAATAAGGCTGTCTATGGTATAGTCTTTTCCATTCTTTAGAAGTGCTATAGCATGCACACCTCTAAAATTCTCTCTATCGATAGACATATAGTTAGGATAATCTTCTTTTTTAGGACTGTACTCTAATGCAGCTGTAAAAGGCGTTGAGTTACAATTTTGTAACCATCCATTCTGAGGATTTAAAAGCATGATGGTTTCATCTACAGGATGTAATCCTTGCCAATCTGTTTTAGTATCACTACCATTTACAGGTTTTGTATAATCAATCGTCTCATCACGTACAGGAATATAATTACCATGGAAATACGCGATATTACCTTCTGCATCTGCATACACCGTATTGTTAGAAGAGTTGGTACGTATATCCATCATTTCTTTAAACCCTTTATAGCCATCTTGTTTGCTACGGATATAGGATTGTTCTAATGCCTTTACAGGTTCCCACATCAAAGCAGAAGCTATCCATTTACCATCTTTAAGATGGGTAATAGGTCCGTGATGCGTACGATAGGCGGGAAGTACTTTTTCTTTTATGCTATCTCCATCTTTATATCGGATGGTCATATCATATTGTGTGACCGGTTTTACTTCATCTCCGTATCTATAACCAAGAATTCCATTGCGATCTTTTTCTATCGTTTCTATAAACTCATCAATCACATCTGTGTAGGTAGAGGTATGCATCCAACCTGTCTTCTCATTAAACCCTTGGTATACAAAAAACTGCCCCCAAGTAACGGCACCATACGCATTCAATCCTTCTTCACTCACGACGTGAACTTCTCCTCTAAAATAAAAAGAGGTATGCGGATTAATCAATAATAAAGGATTTCCCGATGCTGTGAGATCTCCAGAAATTGCAATTCCGTTAGAGCCTTGTGGTTCTTGCATTTCTTGTTCTTGAAGTAATGCAATTTGTTGTGCTTGCGGAATTTCCATACCACCTTCATACATGGCTTTTATTTTTCTAGTAGAAACACGCTCTATATCTCCACCTATAGACCCTTCACTAAAATACATGGGCATCCACGGTTCAAAGTGCGTTAACAACCTAGGAGTCACTTCTGGATGTGTCTCAAGATAATAATTAACCCCATCGGCAAAAGCAATACATAATTTTTTAAGCCATTCTGGACTGCTTTCATAATTAGTAATAGCCTCTTCTTGTGTCATAAACAAGCGAGCGCGAACATCACTATAGATGGCATCTTCGCCTTCAACTTCAGCAAGGCGACCTGTTGCCCATATATAATTTTGCTCTACACGATTAAAATCGTCTTCACTTTGTGCGTATAGTAATCCAAAAACAGCATCAGCATCCGATTTTCCATAAATGTGAGGAACACCAAAATCATCTCTGATAATGGTCGTGTTTTCAACATGAGAATCCCAACGTTGTTGTTCTGCTGTTTTAACAGGTTCGGTTTTACAGGATACAGTACTTAAAATGGCTAGGAAGAGAAAGAGTGAATATGGTCGCATGGTTATATGTATAATTAAAATGTAGTGATGGTTGTGTACGCTTTCGTATTTCGACAAGCTCAATATAAACTTCTACGTCGTTATGATCGCTTTCGCGAAAGCGTATAATAGATTAATCTAATAATTCGTGAACGCCTTTATCTAGTGAGTAGAGTGTCGTGATTTCTTCTTGTGATAAATGTTTGTTGTAAATAGAGAGTTCATCCATCAAACCTATATATCCCAACCCTAAATAGATATTAGATTTCTCTACATCCCAAGTAAATGGGTCTTTAATGTCTTTTCTCAGCCCTTTTAACTCGCCATTCATATACAAAGCAGCTTTTCCTTGACCGGTGTTTAAACCTGTGTAATTAATAAGAATATGTGTCCAAGTTCCTTTTGCAAATGGAGGATTGGAAACTGCTTTTAATTGTGCATTAAAAATAGGGTTCTCGTTATCTGGTCCTTCTGGGATAGGATTCCAACTCGTGCGATCTCCAATCACACCGAGTCTAAAATCTCTTGGGTTTTCTTTTGTAAAGTCTACCCAAATAGAAGCATCATTATAGCTTACATCCGTAATCTGAATAGGGTCACAATAGCCGGGATCGAGATCTGTAGCAGGATCTAGGCTTAACCAAAATGAAATAGCTCCACCCCAGTTTTCTGTATTATAGGCAATATTATTTTTACTTGGATAATAGATATTTCCTTTACTGTCTTCTGTAAATAAAAGGGCATTTCCGTAACGTCCTTTGCCTTCTGAAATGACCACGCCAGCTTTGTGTAATCCTACTTGCGCCGAATCTCTGGCTCTTCTATTGGGCACAGAATAGAGTTGTGAATCTCCCAAAGCAAAATCGGCATTTACACCATTATCAAAAGAGGCATATAAGGTGAGTGCCTTTTTGAGCTCCGTTTTTGAAGGACTCACTGCTTCTTTAATTTCTGGTTTTTCAGTTTCTTTTTTGGAGGTATCCGTTTTACAAGAAATACCTAATACTAGGAGGGAAGTATATAAAAAAAGAATACGAGGAGCATTAAAAGAGTTGAGAATCATGGCGTATTTTTTACAGTTTCAATTTTTGATTTAAATGTACAAAAATAGATCCTATTAAATAGCTCACTTTACATGTGCCTGAACCTGTGATCTTACCAAAATCACTATTTTAAAAAAAGCTAGTGAAAGATGACTATAGCTGCATTTTAGAGTAACAAAGACTAGTGATCTCCTTTTTTTTTGTCTTTGGATTGTAATAATTCGTTTTGCTTTTCTAGATGTGTATTAATTTTATCTAGTAATTCAATTTCTTTTGGTGTTTTTATTTTTTCGTTCTTAGGATCTTGTGCTTTTGTTTTTAATCTATTCATGAATTTTACAATCACAAATACAGTAAATCCAATAATTAAAAAATCGATACTTACTTCCAGTAATTTCCCATACTTAACAGCGACTTCAGGAGTTACTATGGCTCCGTTATCTAGGATAGCTTCTTGTAGGATCCATTTTCTATCTTCTAATGTGACTCCTGATGTTAAAAATGCAAGTGGTGGTAAGAAAACCTCTTTTACAAGTACATCTATTACTTTATTAAAAGCAGCACCAATAATAACCCCGATGGCAATATCCATCATATTACCTTTTACAGCAAACTCTTTAAATTCTTTGAATAACTTCATATGCATTGTGTATTAGGATAAAATTTTAAAAATAATATGATCATCTTCTTACATCCACTTCTTTCTTTTAAATAGAAATAAGAGTATTAAAAACAAACAAAACATAACGCCTAACAATATAAAATACCCGTACTTATATTGTAACTCTGGGATATATTCAAAATTCATCCCATAGATGCCAGCTAAAAAAGTAAGCGGAATAAATATCACAGAGATCAATGTAAGTAACTGCATCACTTTATTCATCTTAAAACTTACCTCTGCAATAAACAAATCTTGTAAACTATTAAGCATATCTCTATAAGAATCAATACTATCTATAACCTGAATTGTGTTTTCATAAAGATTTCTAATAAATATTTGTGTATTATCCTGAATAATAGGGCTATCACTTTTAGAAAACTTACTGATAACCTCTCTCAAAGGTGCTACAGACTTTCGTAAAAAGAGTAACTCTTTTTTAAGCTTATGTATACTTGATTTATCATCACTACTTTGATCTTCAGAGATACGGTCTTCTATTTCTTCAATCACCTCTTCAAATTGATCAAGTGTGATGTAATAATTATCTAGAATACTATCTAATAATGCAAATAATAGATAGTCAGAACCTCTTTGACGAACTCTACTTTTAGTATTTAAAGTCCGCTTCCTAACAGACTCAAATAAGTCTGAAGTTGTTTCTTGAAAGGTTAGAAGGGTGTTGCTTTTTATAATAACCGCCACATGTTCCCTATGAACAGTTAGGGAATTTTTATCAAAGGAAAGGGCTTTGAAAGTGATAAAGATAGTGCTCTCATGATCTTCAAAATTGGGGCGTTGGTACACATCCACAATACTTTCTTGCAATAAAGAATGTACATCAAAACGCATAGCAATAGAAGAAATAGTTTTGATATCCTGCATCCCTCGTATATCAATCCAGTCTACATAATCAGACTCAGTAGCTATTTGTATATCCTTCTCTTTATTAATGAGGGTATCTTTAATAGTATCAGCATTAAACTGCAAATGATGAATAATCGTATCAGTTACCTGTTCATTACCTGTATAAACAATAGTTCCAGGTGCCATACCTGTTTTAATTCTCCTATTTTTTGTCATGATACTATGATTCAAAATGAATAATCACTTCTCTAAATATGGATATAATTCAAAGCGGTCTCTTCACCAAAAGATAAAACAATATAGGAATTATATTGCTCACAATATCTATATAACGAATAGTAAAATAGATGATGTTTGTACTATAAGTTTCGTATATTAAAATGCTATGAATAACAAAAAGAAAATACTTCTTACAGGTGCCACTGGGTATATAGGAAAGCGATTACTTCCCATTTTGGTAGAAGCAGGATATCACGTAATATGCTGTGTAAGAGATGTGAATAGGTTTTCACCACCAGCATCATTAAGAGAAAGTATTACCATTATAAAAGTAGATCTTTTAGAACCAGCATCACTTCAACAAATTCCACAAGATATAGACGGAGCTTATTATTTAGTACACTCTATGTCTAGTAGTGATGATTATAAGAAGTTAGAATTAGAATGTGCTATAAATTTTAGAACAGCGCTAGAAAAAACAGCCGTTAAACATGTGATCTATCTAAGTGGTATTGTGAATGAAGAAAACTTATCCAAACACTTATCATCAAGAAAAGATGTAGAAATAGAATTGTCAAAAGCTAGTTATCATTTTACCGCATTACGAGCGGGGATTATTATAGGATCAGGGAGCGCTTCTTTTGAGATTATACGGGATATTGTTGAAAAACTTCCTATTATGATTACTCCTAAATGGCTGAACACAAGATGCCAACCTATAGGAATTACAGATGTGCTTGCCTTTTTATCTAAAACTCTTTTCCATAAAGAGACGTATAACCAAAATTTTGACATTGGAGGTTCAGACATACTCACCTATAAAAACATGCTATTAGAGTTTGGGAGGAAACGTAATTTAAAACGCAGCATTTTTATTATTCCAGTAATGACACCAAAGCTGTCATCCTATTGGTTATACTTTGTGACATCTACGTCTTACAAATTGGCAACAGCACTCGTCAATAGTATGAAGATCGAGGTCGTCTGTCGAGATAATTCGTTATCTGAAATTCTAGATATAACCCCTTTATCATACCGAGAAGCATTGGATAAAGCTTTTGTGAAAATTGAAAGTAATCAGATTGCTTCTAGTTGGAAAGATGCCCTTATTAGTGGTGATATGAATATTGAAATATCTGATTTTATCAAAGTGCCTAGCTTTGGTTGCTTTATAGATCAACGTTCAAAAGCATACGCAAATAAAGCGCATACTATAGAAAAAATATGGCGCATAGGAGGGAAGACCGGTTGGTATTATGCCACTTGGTTATGGAAAATAAGAGGCTATGTTGATAAACTTTTTGGAGGCGTAGGGCTACGCAGAGGAAGGACAAATGAAGACACACTTATAGCGGGAGATTCTGTAGATTTCTGGCGCGTGTTATATTCTAATAAAGAAGAAGGAAGATTACTGTTATTTGCCGAAATGAAATTACCTGGAGAAGCTTGGTTAGAATTCAAAATAGAAAATAACAAGCTAACACAAACTGCAACATTCAGACCATTAGGACTTTCAGGAAGACTCTATTGGTATTCCGTATTACCATTTCATGGATTTATATTTAAGGGTATGCTCGCTAAACTTACTACTTAAATAACCGTATTGATTACCTACAATGTATGAGATTCACTTTACTGCATAATTGAATGATAAACCAGAAGTAGTGAATGAGAATAACATAGAAAATGAACTCATTTTCTAGCAGAAATGCGACAAAATCTAATGCTCTTATAAACACGTGTTTTTACCCATTTATAATTGCTGTAATTTGTTGATATTTAGTGTTATAAAATAAACAATCAATGGATACTACACAGTTTGACGATCAGCACGATGATCTTTTGAAGACATTACTTCCAAATTAAGTAAACTTATTGCTCAAAAGAATCAGATTGATACGTCTTCATTAAACGATTTCTGGAGCTATTTACAGAAGTGCGAAACCATTTTTACAAGTAAAAGCTATTATGATGATGATATCAATCCAGATGATATGGAGAACATATTATCATTACATATATTAAATCATCGAATTCCTAAGGAACTAACAAAGCTTTTACAAGAACTTGGGTTACCAGTAAGTGAGGTAGAGAAAGATATTGCAGAGTCACACCCATTTTGGGATGGTTGGGTCTATAAAAATGGTACTCTGTTTGCTTTTGCAAAATATTGTCAGCTAGACCCATTGTGGGCGATAGTTTTAGTATACTATGCATTTTATAAAGTTTTCCCTAAAGAAAAACATTCTTTTATAGCACAGTCTAAAATAGGTACTGAATTTAATAGTTACTCTCCAGATGGTGCTAGGATAGCCATTATAGGAGATTGGGGTACAGGAGCATATAAGGATGGCCATGTTAAGAAATGTCCAGCACAATTAGTGATAGATGGGATTATGAAACTTGATCCAAAACCGGATTATATTATTCATTTAGGTGATGTGTATTATGCAGGCACAAAAAAGGAAGAACGTGATAATTTTATAGGCTTGTTAGATACGTTACCCGCCGATTTTAAAGGGGAAATTTTCACAATGAATAGTAATCATGAGATGTACGATGGGGCCAACGGTTTGTTTGAAGAAACCATTAGAAATCCTTTATTTGAACCCCAAAATGGGAGTACTTATTTCTCTATAGAAGTAGGTGATTGGGTAATCGTAGGGTTAGATTCGGCGTATTATGATAAAAGCCATTTATATATGGATGGAGCTATCTACAATGAGAATGGAGGACTAGAACAGGTTAAATTTCTTGAAAATAAAGAAGAAAAAGCTAGAGCAGAAGGAAAACAATTATTCCTATTAACACATCATAACCCTATTGAATATGATGGTTCTGGATTTGTAGATTCAAAACTGAATGAAGGATCATTATGGTAACAAGTGGTAGATAAAGCACTAGGAGGACGTATTCCAGATGCTTGGTATTGGGGACATATACATAACGGTATTGTGTATGATATACCTGAACTATTACAAAGAAAAGATAATACACTAAAAATAAAACTTAAACCTGGAGAAAGTCCTAAGTTCAGATGTTGTGGGCATGCATCTATACCTTATGGAAAAGGATCTGGGCTTTTTAATAAAGAGACAGGAAAAAATAACCCAGGGATTGCTTATTTTGGAGAAACTGCTATGGATCCTCCAAAGCCAACACTTTCTCAACACCTTAGAGTATTAAATGGATTTGCTGTTATAGATATCAGTGGTTCTGAGTTTAAAGAAACTTTTTATGAAGTTTCAAATACATATCCTGATTCTAAAGCAAAACAGATATGGCCTACGCTTAAGAAGCCTAGCTAATAATATTCATAGCTGCATAAAAGAGCACGGGAGTCATTTTTTTTAAGTTAGTTTTATGGTTTGCGATAGGTAATACCACTTAGAATGTAAAATCTGATAAAAGAATTTGAATTATGATGTGTTCAGGTGAAATAGAAAATCAAATCATAGCCTTAGTTACGGTTTTATTTTATATTGAAATTTGAATGCAACAGAAACAAATTATTCATCTTATTTTATGTTTTAAGTGGTATAAAATATTAAAAGAATCTCGTTACCTTCGGCAACCATTATGAAGAAGCAAGCCTACCTAATCATAATTGCCTTTTTTTCTATTTATGTCTTTTGGGGATCTACCTATTTGTGGAATAAGATTGCTGTAACTGAGCTTCCTCCATTTATGCTTGCGTCCATGCGTTTTTCTACAGCGGGATTGATCATATTTCTCATAGCAAGAGTCATGGGGATTTCACTTAAAATCACTAAAAAAGAATTCCTTAATTGTTTATTAGCAGGATTCCTCTTTTTAGGATATGGAAATGGTGTATTTGTGTGGGCTTTAAAATATGTAGACAGTAGTTTTGGAGCCTTATTAGCTTCTACACAACCACTTGTGATTTTAATCTTAATGCGTTTGTGGTATCGTAAAACGATTAAAGTAAAATCTATCGTAGGGATTGCTTTAGGAATGATCGGAATGTACGTATTAGTGAGTCAAAAAGGATTGCAAATACAAGAAGGAAGTACGCTTGGTATCATTATGATTTTTACGTGTATCTTGAGTTGGGGTATTGGAAGTCTCTTTGTAGCACAAGCTTCTATGCCTAAAAACTTTTTTATAACGACTGGCTATCAAATGATTCTTGCAGGAGTAATGCTAGCCATAGCGAGTTTTGTTATCGGAGAATCATGGAGTAATCCTATAGACTGGACGTTAAAAACTCAACTCTCGTTACTTGCCTTGATTCTCTTTGGAAGCATTGCAGCCTTTACCTCATTTAATTATTTGTTAAAAGAAGTAGCTACCGAAAAAGTAGCTACGTCTGCCTATATAAATCCCATTGTAGCTATTATCTTAGGATGGTATTTTCTTGATGAAGTGATTACCTTACAAACGGTTATAGCAGCAGTAATCTTACTTGCTGGAGTATACTTTATTAATACAGCTAAAAAAGGTAAGAAATATACCTAGATAATTAAAAAAGGTGCACTTATTAATAAGCACACCTTTTAGGTTTCTGTATACGCTTTCGCGAAAGCGTATTACTCCTTAATCCAATCCTCCTTTGCGGTTAGGGCTTCTAGGCGTTGGCCATTCACGAGGCTCACCTGTTCTAGAATCTATAGGAAGTACACTTTTAACTCTAGATGTTTTTTCTGGATCTTCACTTGCCATATACGTAAGAATAGCGGTTAAAATCACATTATTACGAACGTCATCAAAAATGATTTTGTCATAGGTATCTCTATTGGTATGCCATGTATAATTCCAGTACGACCAGTTTAAAGAACTTAAACTGAATCCTGGAGCACCTGCTGCTTGAAAAGAAGCATAATCAGATCCACCTCTTGCTGGAGTTCCTGGGAACGTGGTTTCGATATGTTGTGTAATATCTTCTGGTACTGCATTCAACCATCTAGATAGATAATCATAGGCATATAAAAACCCTCCTCCTGACAGACGAACAACACGTCCTGTACCATTATCTTGGTTAAAAGAGGCTTGTACGCCTTCTACAATGTCTGGATGATCTTCTACAAAGGCTCTAGAGCCATTGAGTCCTTGTTCTTCACTTCCCCAATGTCCTACGAGGATAGTTCGTTTAGGATTTGGATAATACTTCTTTAAAATACGCATTGCTTCCATCATCACTAAAGTTCCTGTACCATTGTCAGTCGCACCAGTACCGCCATCCCAAGAATCAAAATGGGCTGAAAGAATGACATACTCATCAGGCTTTTCTGTTCCTTTTATTTCGGCAATCGTATTAAATGTAGGCACTTTGCCTAAATCTTTAGATTGCGCAACAATATTGATTTGTGGCTTATTACCAGAGTTTACGAGTCTATATAACATTCCGTAATCTTCCAGTTCAAGATCTACCGTAGGTATTTTTTCTGTACGAGCACTAAAGATTTTATTAACACCAAATCCTCTAGACCAATTTGAAGTAACAATACCAATAGCACCTGCTTCTTCGAGTGCAGCAGGAAGTGTACGAGAGGTATGTCCCATAGTTTTTATATTAGCACGCCATGCTGTTGTTTGTGCGTCACGATCATCTTTCATTTTTGTAAAAGACTCCTCTGTAGCAAATTCTTCCCAATTATAATCCGGTCTTCCGGTAGGTTGTAGCATAGAGATCATGACAATTTTACCTTGTACAGAAGGAAGCCATTTCTTGAAATCGGCATCATCTTTTACATTTGCAGGAAGTACGACTAGTTCTGCTGTAATCCCTTCTTTTGAAGTACTTGGATTCCAAGCGAGTTGTGTACCTCTAAGGCTTTGTACACGAGGATGCACCATATCAATATGTGTAATACCACGTTCCCAACCACGCCATTCTCCCCATTTCTCATTGCGAGCAGGAATGCCCCAATCTTTATATTTGGCGACAGCCCATTCATTTGCATGTTGCATTTGTGGAGTCCCAACAAGTCGAGGTCCTATCAAGTCGGTAAGTTCATGACCTAAGACTTCTAATTGAGAATTTTCATTAGCTTCTTTAATCATGGCTTCAATAATAGGATCTGTTTTTTGTGCCAATAAGACACTAGATCCAATACATAAAAAGAGGATGAGTAGTTTAATTTTCATGATAATAATTGGTATTTTGTTTATGAGTTTTAATAAGAATGCAATGAAAGTACAAGAAATCTTTGAGTATCTAGAGGGTCGCTATCATAAAATTATTTCTAATAGATTTTATATTCTTTGATCGTTGTTAATATAAATATGGCTATATAAGCGGTAATGGCGCATAGAATCTGTATCTTTGCTACATTAAAGGAATGTTTTAGATTCATTTTATACTTCAATAAGTATACTATTCTCCAAGCATTCATTTATAAATTGTAGTATAATAGTTAAAATTTCCGTAAAGTAAAGAATGGCAAAATCACAACAGACATTTAACAAGTTAGAAAAAGAAAAAAAGCGTTTAAAGAAACGCGAAGAGAAGCAAAAGAAGAAAGTAGCACGTAAAGCCGAAGCCAAAGAAAACGGTGGAGGAATTCAATTTGCCTACGTAGATCATTTTGGAAATCTTACTGATACACCTCCAGATCCAAATGATAAAATAGAGGTAGATGTAGAAGATATTGTCTTAGGAATCCCTAAGAAAGAAGATAGCGATGAAGATAAATTTGATCCAGTACACAAAGGAAAAGTTTCTTTCTTTGATACTTCAAAAGGATTTGGTTTTATTCTAGACGCAAAATCACAAGAAAAATACTTTTGTCACATAAGTGGTCTTATTGATAAGATTGCTGAGAATGATCAGGTCTCTTTCGAACTTGAAAAAGGAGCGAGAGGAATGAACGCTGTCAAAGTTAAAAAGATCTAATACATGCGATATATCGCTACATGTCTTCTTGTCATCTGTACCGTTTTTACGGCTACGGGACAGGATACTACTGAAGTAAATCAATTTTGGACATCATTACAGTCAC
>JBLHOX010000036.1:0-13719 GCA_047623725.1 Dokdonia sp.
TTCTAAGAACTTATTACGTGATGTGCCTGTAAATAAGATAAAAGAATTTGAAGTAGAGTACTTAGAATTTTTAAATGCGAAGCATAGAGGTGTTCTTGATACATTAAAATCAGGAAAACTTACAGACCAAGTAACAGATACATTAGCAGCAGTTGCTAAAGATCTTTCGGCTAAGTATAACTAAGAGTACGCTTTCGCGAAAGCTGTCTCAGGACAGTAGAAGTAGCGAAAATATAATTAACAATAACCCTTAACAAGAGCGCCAATGGCAAATCTTAAGGAAATTAGAAATAGAATCAGTTCAGTATCTTCTACGATGCAGATTACTAGTGCCATGAAAATGGTATCTGCTGCAAAGTTGAAGAAAGCGCAAGATGCTATTACAGCGATGCGACCTTATTCAGATAAGCTTACAGAGCTTTTACAAAACTTGAGTTCGGGACTAGATAGTGATTCTGGAAGTAATTATGCAGATAACCGCGAGGTGAATAAGGTACTTATTGTAGCTATTTCATCTAACCGTGGTCTTGCAGGAGCTTTTAATTCAAACATTGTCAAAGAAGCAAAACGATTAGCACAAGACAAATATGCTAATCAAGAAGTTAGTTTTGTAACTATAGGTAAAAAGGCAAATGATATTATTGGAAAATCACACACGGTGATGACAAACAATAATCAGATTTTTGACGACCTTACTTTTGAGAATGTAGCTGCTATTGCAGAAGACTTAATGGAACGTTTTGCTACAGGTGAGGTTGATAAAATCGAAATCATCTATAACAAATTCAAAAATGCAGCAACGCAAATAATCACAACAGAACAATTCTTGCCTATTCTACCAATAGAAGCAGCAGATGCCTCTAACGCAGACTATATTTTTGAACCTTCAAAAGGAGAAATCGTAGAAGGATTAATTCCTAAAGCTCTAAAAACACAATTGTTTAAAGGGATACGTGATTCTGTTGCAAGTGAGCATGGAGCACGTATGACAGCAATGCATAAAGCAACAGATAATGCTACAGAGCTTAGAGATGCGCTTAAGTTACAATACAACAAAGCACGTCAGGCTTCTATTACCAATGAGATCTTAGAGATCGTAGGTGGAGCAGAGGCACTTAATAATTAATACCCGCGCAGGCGGGTATCTCTAACTGGAGAATTTTAAACTTTTCGGTTAAGGATAATACAAAACCCCAATCTTTTTAAGATTGGGGTTTTTTTGTTTTAGCCCATATTTAAAGGGGTGCCATGCATTTTTTATTTCATTTTATAGTTTTGTTTTGGAAACGATGATCGGGACTCACTGGATTTGTGAAGGTTGCGTTTACATTTACAGAACTTTCTTCACAAATATTTTGGTTTGAGTTATACCCCTCGAGATGTACAATTTCTCGGGGGGTATCTTTATTCCCGCCCTTTGACTATGCTCAGGATAAACTCTGGCGGGAATCTCATGATAAGAAACTAAGAACTTCTATTGCAAATGTAATAACCCCCTTGATTGTATCGTTGAATCTTCCTTTGCTACATAAGAGTCTTCATATCATTATATGAGCAATCTTAATAATTATATAGATGATATCTCATTGTTGCCACACTTAATCTATAGAATTCCTCGAGGTTCTACCCCGGGGTCAAAGAGGAAAGTTTGAAAACGGATAGTTTTCATAAAACTAAAAATAAGTTTTTTCCGCTTGATACCTCGATGGCTCTGCCTCGGGGTAGGTTCATTACTTAAATCCCATCCTGATTCTGTAAACCTTCTTTAAAATGGATTTATAGCCTATTTATGGTTATGCTTGAGTATTCGTTTTAAAAATAACTTATGATTCGGATGCTATTTTGTAATTAAAGTTCCCACAGGCATAAGTTCTCTCTTTTTTATGTGATTTTTTGCTTTCGCACTTCGATTAGGCTCAGTATAAACTCCAGCGTATCTGATAGCGTATAGAAAACACTCCTAATTACCTGCATGATATGCTTGTTTTTATTTCTTTTATAAGGAAACGATGATCGGGTTTCACTGGTTTAATGAAGGTTGCGTTTATATTTACAACACTTTCTTCACAAATATTTTGGTTTGAGTTATACCCCTCGAGATGTACAATTTCTAGAGGGGTATTCTTTTTATTCCCGCCCTTCGACTATGCTCAGGATAAACTCTGGCGGGAATCTCATGATCGTGGTCTTAGGGTTTTTTCGCGCAAGCAGGAATCTTAATCATAGTGTAGTTGAATCTTCTTTTGCGTAGTCGAAAACTGTATGATTATTGTTTCAGAAGCATTGTATTAAATAACTTTTCTGGTTTTATATAAACAGAAGAAACATCCCTATATATTGTCCTGTTGGTCTATTATAAATTTGTTACTTTTAACGTGAGATAATACTTCCTTTTTTGAGTACACTTAAAAACCTTTTTAAACAGACCTTCATTTATGGTCTTGCAACCGTACTACCTAGAGTTCTTACTGTTTTTCTTACTTGGTTATTGACAACCTATTTGGATACAGAGAAGGATTTTGGAGAGGTGTCTATTCTTTTTAGTTACATGTTATTGCTTAATGTGCTTTTAACATATGGTATGGAGACTGCGTTTTTTCGATTTTATACCGACAAGAATGAATCAAAAAATACATTAAGTACATCATTGTGGACAGTGTCAATTACTACAATTATTTTTGTAATACTTTCTTTCTTATTTCTAAATCAAATAGCTTCTATAACGGCTATGGATAGTAAATACTGGCGCTGGGTTATAGGTATTGTTGCTTTTGATACGCTTATGGTGATTCCTTTTGCCTATATGAGAGCTCAAGGAAAAGCGATGAAATATGCAATTATTAAATTAGTAAATGTTATTATTTCTGTGAGTGTATCAGCTTTATTTTTGATGGCTACTCAAAAAATGACAACCAGTTTTGCTTGGCTTCCTACAGATAAAAAGGAATTGTATTTCATTGCATTTGCTTTTGCAAGTCTACTCACACTTCTTATAGTTATAAGACCTTATTTTTCAAAATTTTTCATAGACACGTTTTTGCTTAAAAAAATGCTTCGCTTTAGTTGGCCTATTCTTGTAGCAGGGTTTGCTTTTGCTATTAATGAAGCTTTTGATAAAGTACTTCTACAATGGTTATTGAATCTTAGCGAAGAAGAAGCAATAGAACAAGTAGGTATTTATACGGCTTGTTATCGATTGGCTATAGGAATGACCTTATATGCTACGGCTTTTCGATTAGGTGTAGAACCATTTTTCTTTAGTCAAGCTAAAGAAAAGAACGCAATAGAACAATATGGAATTATTACCAAAGTATTTGTTGTATTAGGAGCGATATCCATGTTTATTTACATAGTACTACTTGATTTAATTAAACCATTACTAGTTTCTAAGCCAAGTTATTGGGTTGCTATGGATATTACTCCGCTGGTGATTTTTGCCTTTTTCTTTTTTGGTATATATCAAACATTATCTGTGTGGTATAAGGTGACAGACAAGACAAAGTACGGAGCATATATCTCTGTGATAGGAGCCATACTAACTATAGTAGTAAATGTTATCTGGATTCCTATAATAGGATATATGGCAAGTGCGTATGCTACTTGTGGCGCGTATGGTCTAATGATGATTATTTCCTATCTTATGGGAAGAAAACATTTCCCTATTCCTTATGACCTCAAGAATATTCTATTATACATCGTACTTTCTATAAGCTTCTCTTGTATTTTCTTTTATATTTTGAGAGATTATTTTGGAATAGGAAGCCTACAACTTTATCTTGCAGGAATCGGTATGACAGCTATTTTAGTAGGTGTTATTTGGTATAGAGAGAAAGAATTTATACATAACATAATTTTAAAAAAATGAAAATAGTTTTAATTTTATCTGTCGTTATTTTATTTTATTCTTGTAAAGAAAATCACAACCCTGAAGAGTCTGATTCTCATACAGTCGAGACTCACCAAGAGAGTACAAGTCATAATCTTATAGAAGCTAATTCATATCAACATCCTGATGGCACAATTTGTCATGCCCAATCTCCTATAAATATTCTTTCTTTTAGTAATAATAGTAAAGGAATGCATAACATAACATTTAATTTTAAGGATGAGATTAATGCTATTGAGAATTTAGGTCATACGATCCAACTCGATTTTAAAAAAGGAAGTACCGTTACAGTAGATGATGAAGTTTTTCAATTTAAGCAACTGCATTTTCATACACCTTCTGAGCATTTACTAGATGGTGTGCGATACCCAATGGAAATGCATATGGTAAATACTTTACAAGGCCAAAAAGAAGGAGAAACGCCACAATTTCTTGTGATAAGCATCCTCTTTAAAATGGGAAAAGAAAGTATGTTTATCGATGAGTTTATCAATACTATTCCCAATACTATTCCCAATGCAGATGATACAAAGGAAATTGAAACTGGAAAGGTTTTAATTAAAGATTTAATTTCTGAAAAGCCAGAAGAAATACTCGATAGTTATTATCACTATATAGGGTCACTTACAACACCTCCATATACAGAAAGTGTAAGATGGTATGTGTCTAAACATATTTTTGAAGCATCTCCAGATCAGATTAAGAAAATTTTGGATATAGAAGGAGAGAATGCTAGACAAGTACAAAGTTTAAATGATAGAGAATTAGAAAGCAATTAGATTAAAGATCATGAAAATTAAAATCATAAACAAATCAAGCCACGCGTTACCTCATTATGAGACCATCGCTAGTGCGGGAATGGATTTACGAGCAAATATCTCAGAACCGATTACTATGGGTCCATTAGAACGTGCTATTGTACCTACAGGGCTGTTTATAGAGCTTCCTATAGGTGTAGAAGCACAAGTGCGCCCTAGAAGTGGTCTGGCTGCAAAAAAAGGAGTTACAGTCCTTAATGCACCTGGAACTATAGATGCAGATTATAGAGGAGAAGTAGGCGTGATTTTAGTAAACCTATCTAACGAGCCTTTTATTATAGAAAATGGCGAGCGTATCGCACAAATGGTGATTGCACAACACGAGCAAGCGGTATGGAAAGAAGTTATTGAACTTTCAAGTACAGATAGAGGTGCTGGAGGTTTTGGAAGCACGGGCACCAAGTAAAAAGAGATATCTAACACTATTATCGTATGAAAAAAGTTATTTTATTATTTCTAGTTTTTTATAGTTCTTTTGGGTTTTCTCAAGATAATCAAAGTAAGTTTGAAAAAATAGCAGAAGATGCGTGTGCTAGACTCTCAAATGTTTCCCTGAATCTTCCCAGAGAAGAACGATATGCCAGTATTAAACAAGAAATCACTGCTTCTATCTTGGAAAAGCAAGTAGAACATACTTTGCTAGAAGATACTTCAAAGGCGTTGGACTCTCTTATACGAAAAGGAGGATTTAAAAAAACAGATACTTTAACACTTCCTGGGAAACGAAATGTTATCGTAGTAGATAAAGACTATGATAAAATAGAAGAATACCTCCTCAGAAATTGTGATCGCATGAAATCGCTTATGACTAATGATGAAGAGAGTTCAGAAGTTTCTGTGTCTGACAAGAAGGAAGCTCAAAAATATTATGATGAAGGTCAAGCTTTCTTTCAAAAAGAAGATTATGATAATGCTATAAAAAGTTATAAGAAAGCACTTCGAAAAGATAGAGCATTTGCATTTGCTTGGGATATGTTGGGGTATAGTTATCGTAAAAACGAAAATTATGAAGAAGCGATAAAGGCTTATGATAAATCACTTGCCCTAGACCCGAAAGGAAAAATGCCACTTACAAACAAACCTATTGCATACGCATTGTTAGGGAATCTTGATAAGGCAATAGATGGGTATCAAGATTATATTACTCTTTTTCCAGAAGATCCAGAAGGATATTATGGAGTAGGTAGAATCTATCATGCAAAAGGAGATTATGAGAACGCACTAGACGTAACGATGAAAGCATATATCTTGTATAAAGAAATACAATCACCCTATGTAAGAGATGCAGAAGCAAATCTGAGTATGTACTATGGAGAATTAAAAGAACAAGACAAACTTGAAATTTGGAATAAAATGGCAGAGAAATACAAAATCCAAATAACAGATTAATTACATTAGAATTATAAAATAAAATCAGTAAAATTTCTATTAAGACACACATAAAATAGAAGTAACTAATCAAAAAATACCTGCCTTTACGGGCATTCATATGAAAATAATAGTCCCAATGGCAGGACGCGGTAGTCGTCTTCGCCCACATAGTTTAACAGTGCCAAAACCATTAATTCCCGTTGCAGGAAAACCTATTGTACACAGATTGGTACGTGATATCGCAAAAGTATTGAACCAACCTATAGAAGAAATTGCTTTTGTATTAGGAGATCCAGCTTGGTTTGGAGACGAGGTTGTTGGAAGCCTTGTAGACCTAGCCGAAAGTCTAGGAGCAAGACCATCTATCTATCGTCAAGATCAGCCGTTAGGAACAGGTCATGCCATTATGAGTGCAGCCGAGTCACTTTCAGGACCCGCTGTGATTGCCTACGCAGACACACTAATACGTGCTGAATTTGACCTTGACCCAGATGCAGATAGCGTAATCTGGACCAAAAAAGTTAACAACCCAGAAGCATTTGGCGTTGTAAAATTAAACGAAAAACAAGAAATCGTAGAGCTTGTAGAAAAACCAGAAACCTTTGTTTCTGACCAAGCCGTCATCGGAATATATTATTTTAAAGATGTAGCCGTTCTTAAAGATAAGCTTCAGGAAATCCTGGATGAAAACATCATGAATGGAGGAGAATACCAGATTAACGATGGTATTAAGAAAATGATGGCAGATGGACGTATCTTTAAAACAGGCACAGTGGACGAGTGGATGGATTGTGGTAATAAAGCCGTTACAGTAGAAACCAATGGTAGAATGCTTCAGTTTTTACACGACGATGGAGAAGAGCAATTAGTATCAGATACTGCCGTTTTAGAGAATGCGAGTATTATTCCGCCGTGTTATATATCAGAAAATGTAGTTTTACGCAATGTTACCATAGGTCCTAACGTTTCTGTAGGAGCTGGCACGGTGATTGAAGACAGTACAGTGAAAAATAGCTTGATTCAAACTAATAGTGTGATTAAAAATGCACAATTAGATCAAGCGATGATAGGAAATCACGTAAAATATGACGGTAAATACACACAAGTAAGTTTAGGTGATTATACCGTTTTAGAATAGCATGCCTTTTTAGGTAATATAAAATAACAATGAAGAAAAATCAGTACATACTCGTATTGTTTTTGTGTCTAAGTATGCTTTCGCGAAAGCATATATACGCGCAAGACCAAACACCATTTGCAGATCAAAATGTAGATGATCTTGGAGATGTGTCTGATGCCTTTCAAGAAACCTTTTTTGAAGCACTGAAACAGAAAGGAATTGAAAACTATGAACTAGCGATTGCTGCTTTAAATAAGTGCATTGTGATGGAACCTAATCAGGCGATTCTTTATTTTGAGAGAGGAAAAAACCACGCGGCTCTTAAAAAATATGATTTGGCAGAAGAAGATTTTATTAAAACACTCTCTCTAAAACCCAATCAAGAACCTGTTTTAGAAACCTTGTATGATGTGTATTACAAGAATCGAGATTATGAGAAAGCTGAAAAAATAGTAAAACAACTCATTCCGTTTGATGCTCAATATAAAGAAGACTTGGCACGTCTTTATACCGCTACAAAGCGATATGATCTGGCGTTACAACTCATAGATGAATTAGACACAGAAAAGGGAGGAGATATATACCGTGATCAACTACGAGATCGTATCTATAAACTCTCTGGAAACAAGAAAGGGCGTACAGATGCCATAGAAAAAAAGATTGCGAGTAACCCGACAGCAGAGGCAGATTACCTCAAATTGATTTATCTATACAGCGAACAAGGAGAAACCAAAAAGGCCTACGATACCGCTTTAAAATTAAAAGAAATCAACCCTAATGCAGAAGAGGTAAATCTCGCACTTTATAAATTGTACTTAGAAGACGGAAAGACAGATGATGCGATAGCAGCAATGAAAAATGTCTTGAAGAGTAAGAAAATTACGTCTAAGGCAAAACACAGAGTATTAAATGACTTTTTGCTTTTTGTAGATAGAAATCCTCCGTATGAAGGACAGCTGGAAGAGGCCATTTCTATTTTTGATTCACAGGTGGCAGATTCAAAAATTTATCAAGAATTAGCAAGCTATTTTATAAATAAAGGGGCTAAAAATAAAGCGCTGCCTTATCTTAAAAAAGCCCTTGCAAACGATCCTGAAAATATAGAAATTATCAAGAGTACGTTGTTGTTACAATTAGACACAGGAGCGTATGAAAATGCCGAAGCAATAGCATCATCTGCATTAGAATTATACCCTTCTCAACCTTTATTATATCTGACCCATGGGGTTGCATTAAATAAGCAAGCTAAGTTTAAAGATGCTATAGAGCAACTAGAGGTTGGTCTAGATTATATTATAGATGATACAAAAATGGAATCCGATTTTTACCAGCAATTAGGAGAGGCTTACATAGGTACTGGCAATGCTACAAAAGGACAGCAGTATATACAAAAGGCAAATGCCCTAAAAGCTCAAACTAATAAATGAAACGACTCCTCTTACTTCTTGTCATTAGTACACTTGCTAGCTGTGGTGGTACAAAAAAAGCGACCAGTAAAGCAACCACAGAAGACATTGCGACAGCACGCCTTATAGAGAATCACTACGCAAACAATTTTGATTTTACGACCCTTGTAGCCCGTACACGCGTGCGATATCAAGATAAAAGAACAAGACAAACCGTTACGGTAAATATCAGAATAGAAAAAGATAAAAAGATATGGATGAGTGCTTCCATTCTAGGAATCACTGGCGCAAAAGCATTGATTACGCCTGAAAAAGTCTCTTTTTATGAAAAAATAAACAGACGTTATTTTGAAGGAGATTTTTCATTTCTGAGCCAATATTTTGGCGTTCAGATGGATTTTGAGCAATTACAACGCTTACTCATAGGGCAAACCGTATATAATCTTAGAGAAGGAGATTATCAAGTAGATCAAGTAGATGGCCTATATCAGATTACACCTAAAAAGCAATTAGATATATTGAACCTCTTTTTTTATATGGAGCCTCAGGATTTTCTAATTAAAAAGCAACAAGTTACACAACCACAGGACAACCTCTCGTTAGACGTAAATTATACAGAGCATCAGCTTGTAAAAGGAAAACCGTTTCCTAAAAATATTGGTATTCAGGTGCTTGAAAATACAGATAAAACCAGCATAGGTATAGAATATAGAAGTGTTGAGGTAGATGTTCCGATACGATTTCCGTTTTCAATACCTTCTGGGTATAAAAAGATAGCGCTAGATGAACTCTAATAAAATGAGATACATCCTTATTTTAATAGTAGGCCTTCTTTTAGGAGGGTTTCAGACAGCCTATGCTCAAAAGCCAACCCGTAAGCAACTAGAAGAACGCAGAGCTTCTCTGATTGCAGAAATGCAACAATTAACACGCTTACGCGAAAGCAATAAAAAAAAGGAAATCTCCTTATTAACTCAAGTAGAAGACCTAGATCAGCAAATAAAAGTGCGATCTGATATTATAAAAGTAACCAATCGTCAAGCCAACCTTCTTACGCAAGAGATTAATGAAAATCTCAATAAAATGGAAAATCTAAGAGATGAATTAAAAGATCTCAAAGATGATTATGCCCTTATGATTCAAAAGTCATACAAGAGTAAAAGCGGACAAAGTAAAATCATGTTTTTACTCTCTAGCGAAAGCTTTAAACAAGCCTATAAGCGTATGCAGTATATGAAGCAATATACAAACTACCGTAAGAAACAAGGAGAGCAAATAAAAGAGCGTACAGTGTTATTACAACAGGTAAATACAGATCTTATTCAGCAGAAAAAAGATAAAGAAACACTTATTGCAGAAAATAGAATTGCCAAGAAAAAATTGGACAAAGAAAAACAATCACAAGACGCCTTAATAGCACAAATACGAAAAAAATCAAACGTATATGCAGCGCAGATTAAAAAAAACCAACAGCAAACCGATGCTATAGATCGTCAGATCGATAAGATCATTGCAGATGCTATTGCTGCAAGTAATGTAAAAGCTGGAAAATCTAAGACCAATAAAGGGTTTGCATTGACACCAGAAGAAGCGAGCCTTGCTTCAGATTTTGCCTCAAATAAAGGACGTTTAATTTGGCCTGTAGAACGGGGTCGAGTATCAAGACGTTTTGGAACATCTAGACACCCTACACTCCCTAATATCACAACGTACAGCAGTGGCGTAGAGATTGAGACATCTACCGATGCTACCGTGAGAGCCGTTTTTAAAGGCGAAGTGATGAATATACAAAACGTGTCAGGGAGTAACTTGGCAGTATATGTAAAACACGGAGACTATATTACTGTATATTTTAACATCAAAAAGGTGAAGGTTAAAAAAGGAGATAAAGTTGCTTTTAAACAATCCATAGGTGAGGCAGGTCTTAATGCATTCACGGGTAAAACGGTACTCAAATTTAGAGTTCAAAAAAATAAAACAAAGCTTAACCCTGCAGATTGGGTAAAAGGAATGTAAAATCTCTTACTCGTACATTTTACACAACAAAATACATCTTTTACACTTCTATCAAATAGGTGTAAAAAATAGCTTTCATATTTTTAAAGCGCATTCTTGGCTAAGAATTAAGACATATAAGTAATTTGTTATGTCGTGTATCTCTCACGTAATTGCCTGATTGTCTTCGCTTTTATTTAACACCCTCTTCTGTTTTTTTGTGAGCAGATTAATAAAGTTTAACATCGATTGATTCTTTATTTGTATTAAACAAACAAAACCAATCATGAATAAAATGCTAGTGTCGGTCATAATGATCTTTATGACTATGCTTTGTTATTCTCAAAATAAAGAAGCAGGTACTATTGAAACTACAGGAGCCTCAATAAGCCAACAAAAAGAATATCAAAGTGAGTATTATGAGCAATACAGAGGTGTTTTTATTAAAAGCGAACTTAGTCCCACTATAAGTTTACTGGCAGGACTTAATCAGTCTCGAATAAACAATAATGACTTTTTAGAATTCCCTTTACTGTTTGAATACCAAGCAACACCCAAATTAAAACTATTTGCAGGGCCTCAATTAGAAGCTATGCGCGATCGTGATATAGGAACAATATGGGCAAAAGAAGTATCATTTACCGCAGGTGCTACCTATAATTTTACAGAGAGTTGGGACGCGTCAATATAATTTATAAGACCCATGATTCAAAAAGAAGGGTTTGATAGGGCAAGTCCTTTGTTGCCTAGCCCAATACGAATGCGTACAGGCTTTAAATTTTGATATAGATTTACTGTATAATAATTTGCTTTGTCACACTACCTTCTTCAGTGTTTATAGCCATAAAGTAAGATCCGCTAGCAAGTTGAAGATCAATTGTATTAAGAGAGATTTCTTGAGTATCAAATTGTTTTATAATACGACCTGCAATATCAATAATTTGTATCTGTTTAATAGCTTGTCCATCTAGACCGGCAATTGAGAATTGTCCTGCACTAGGGTTTGGAAAGACAGTAATATCATTTAATAACGAAGCTTCTTCAATAGCAAGAACACTTCCTTGAAAACGGGATAATATTCCAGCTCCATTCTGCACAAAGTATAGATCATTGTTATAAAAACTTAAGCCAAAGGGATTATCTTGATTACTTACAATTTCTATTGCTGTTGGTGTAGCTGCTGCTGTATCAATACGAAAAACAGAACCATTATTTACAAATTCGGTCACTAGTAAAATAGAACCCACAGCATGAATTCCAGCAGGATTATTAAGACCGGTAACGACATTTTCTAGTGTCGGACTTGTATCTGTCACATTAAATTTTGAAACGCGATTTGCACCTGCATGAGCGATAAATAATTCATCACCTATAAGAGCAATTTGTTCAGGAAAATTAAGACCATCTATAACTGTAGAGATAGCTCCTGAAGTAAGATCTATTCTCCCTATTCTTCCTCCTTGAAATTCAGAAAAGTAAAGGTCATCATTAATACGAACCATAGATACAGGAGTTACTAGACCTGAAGCAATCGTTATTTGGTTTGACGTAAGATCACTTGCATCTCGTCGAGTTATGACACCTCCTACTTGAGAGATATATACATCATCTCCATCAAAAAGAAGACTCGTAGGTCCATTAATACCCGTTACCACATCTTCTGCAGTAGGGTTTGTAGCGGTTAGGTCTACACGCACAATAGCATTGCCAGAAAATTCAGCAACGTAGGCATCAGAGCCTTGTATGACAATATCAAAAGGGTCTGAAAGTCCAGTAACTACATTTGATACTTGTGAGATGGATAAGAAAGGAATATAGATAAAAAAAAGTAGGAATGTAGTTTTTTTCATAACAGTAGGATGTTGATTTGTTTAAATATATAGGATCGTATATAGTCTCATAAATCAATGATTCCTTACAAGTAATATGCTTTGTTATTGAAAACTTATGGGTATTCTCAAGAGTGCGCTTTCGCGAAAGCGTATAAAGGCAACTCATAATACGTACTTATGACAAGTTATAAACCCCCTTAAAATAGATTATAAAAGTTTTTAATGATTCCTTATTATTAGTCTTCTTTTGTAAAAAGAGCTTTAAGTTCTGTAGCATCATTGGGTTTCATTTTTCCTGCAAGCACTAGACTTAATTGCTTACGTCGCAAGGCACCAACATAACGCTCTTTTTCTTGATCGGTTTCTGGTGCTACTGGCGGAACAGGAACAGGCGTTCCTTGCTCATTTACAGCTACAAATGTATAAATAGCTTCATTTGCCTTTGTACAGATACCGCTTTCACGATCTTCTATCCATACATCAATGTAAATCTCCATCGAGGTTTTGAAGGCTCTAGAAATTTTAGCTTCTACAGTAACCACACTTCCTAAAGAAATCATCTTATTAAAAGCAACGTGATTTACAGAAGCCGTAACTACAATTCTGCGAGAATGCCTTCTGGCTGCGATACTCGCCGCTCTATCCATACGAGCTAGCAATTCTCCACCAAAAAGATTATTCAGAGGATTTGTTTCACTCGGTAAAACAAGATCTGTAAGTATTGTTTTAGATTCACTAGGTTTGCGTGCTTCCATTAGAGAGTAGTTTTTTGACAAAGGTATGAGGTATCAAATGAAATATGAAGTATGCCATCAGAAAATAAAGCACATTTCTATACATGCTTATGTATAAGTGTAGTGAGTATATCTAACGAATGTAAAGTGGTAAATAAGAGGCAGAAATTACAACTCTCTTACATCTAGCCAAGCAGTTTTATTATCTTCTTTACGCACATTACGAAGAATAGCTAGTGCTTCTTGAGCATTAGAGTAACTACCATAAACAACTTGATGAAGACCAAATTTATTGACACCTACAAGCCTTGCTTTATCGTATCCTTTACTTTGTAATTGCTGGATTCTTTTTTCAGCATTTTCTTTAACTCTAAAAGCACCAGCAACGACATGGTATTTTCCTTTAGGTTGTATAAGATCTAAGGTGATTGCAGGCAACGGGTTTTCTATAAGAAAAGTAGCTTGCTGTATCTTTTCGGTAATTTGACTTTCGGCTTCTTGTTCTGCCGCATAATTATGCGCTTCTATATTTTTCAGGTAATTAAACCCTCCAAAAC
>JBLHOX010000037.1:0-13404 GCA_047623725.1 Dokdonia sp.
GTGTAGAGACTTCTTCACCTTGATCGTTGGTCATACTCTCACTAAAAAATTCTTTGATCAATTTTGTTCCATAAGGCGTATCTACATACTTGCTATTTGCTACACGAGATACTGTAGAGACGTCCATACCAATTTCATTAGCAATATCCTTTAAAATCATAGGGCGTAAATTGCGCTCGTCACCCGTAAGGAAGTATTCTTTCTGATAATACATAATAGAACTCATGGTAACAAATAACGTCTGCTGACGCTGTAAAATAGCTTCTATAAACCATTTTGCAGCATCTAGTTTCTGTTTTATGAACATCACTGCATCTTTCTGCGCTTTTGTTTTTTCTTTAGAAGCTTTGTACCCTTTAAGCATATTGCTATAATCTCTAGAGACCCGTAACTCAGGAGCATTACGCCCGTTGAGAGAAAGTTCGAGTTCTCCTTCTATAATGCGTATGGTAAAATCGGGCACCACATGCTCTACTATTTTTGTATTGCTAGAATAAGAACCACCAGGTTTGGGATTTAAATGTTCAATCTCTTGGATAGCATGTTTAAGTTCTTCTTCAGAAATAGAAAACTTAGACATTAATTTTTTGTAATGCTTTTTGCTAAAGTGATCAAAAGATTTTTCAAGGATCGATATGGCAAGCGCTACAGATTTTGTAGACGCTTTTCGCGAAAGCTGTAATACCAAGCATTCTTCTAGATTACGTGCCGCAACTCCAGAAGGGTCTAAATCTTGTACTTTAAAAAGGACCTCTTCTATTTTTTCTTCGGTCGTATATACATTTTGAGTAAAAGCAAGATCATCTATCAAGTCTTCTATAGACCTTCTTAGATAGCCACTTTCATCCAAACTTCCTATAATGAATTCGGCAATATCGCGCTCCTCTTGCGATAAACGAACGGTATTCAGTTGCGTTTTTAGATATTGATTAAATGAGGTTCCAGAAGCATAAGGTATTTGTCTGTCCTCATCATCTGCGCTATAATTATTAGCGCTAAGTCGATAATCAGGCGTCTCATCATCACTCAAGTATTCATCTACATTGATTTCGGTTTCTATAGTTTCGTTTCCAAAATCTTCTTCATCAGTATTATTAAACTCATCAAACTCATCTTTAATTTCTTCCTTCCCACTATCTAATGCGGGATTTTCTTCAAGCTCTTGTTTTATTTTTTGCTCAAAAGCCTGCGTAGGCAATTGAATAAGTTTCATCAACTGTATTTGTTGAGGAGAGAGCTTTTGCGAAAGTTTAAAATTGAGTTGTTGTTTTAACATAAAACAAAAATAAGCAAAAGGGAGAAGATCATAGCGTTATATTTTACCATAGAAGTGGTAATTACTGAAGCTACTGAAAAAATAATATAAATAATGTGACCGTATTATGGCTTGAACAACCCATGTTTTATGGCGTAAATCACAAGTCCTGTCCTATTTTTTAAATTTAGTTTTGAAAACACACTATCTCTATATCCTTGAACCGTTTTCGGACTTAGGAACATGCAATCTGCAATCTCATTGTATGTCATCTCTGTACACGCGTGTTTTATAAATTCCAGCTCCCTTTCTTTTAGCGTTAGCGAACTCACTTCGTGCAAGCTTCTAACCAGAATTTGAGATACCGTATTAGTATGATAAAATCCTTGACTCATCAGTTCTTTTAAAGCGCTTTCTAGTACGGACTTTTCAGTATCTTTTAGTAAATATCCTTTAGCACCAGCGCGAAGCATTTTTAAAATAGTACGTTCTTCCTCTTCTACAGAGAGTGCTAGTACTTTGATATTGGGGTAATGTTCTTTAAGATAAACGGTGGTTTCTATGCCATCCATAATAGGCATATTCACATCCATGAGAACGATATCTGGACGTTTATTTTCAAAAACGAGTTGATCTATAAGATCTTGCCCGTTTTTGCAAGTATATAACACTTCAAAATCATGAAAAGAATTAACAAGACCGCTTATGGCTTGCGAGAGGAGTGTATGGTCGTCTACTACTACTAGTTTATTCATGTGATTCGTTTTTTGATGTATACGAGAGATGCATCTCAGTGCCGTCTCCTTCCTTTGACGATACGTTAATCGTTGCGCCAATCAATTTTCCTCTAGATACTATATTAGAGAGGCCTATGCCATTTTTTGCTTTCGCGAAAGCAATATCAAATCCAATCCCGTTGTCTTTTGCCTTGATATCCAGATTATCTTTGGTATACGTGACGGAAACATCCAAATGACTTGCCTTAGAGTGTTTAATCGTATTGGTGAAAAACTCCTGAAACATCCGAAAGATAATCGTTCCTATTTTTTTATCTATAATAGTAGGTGTACCTGTAACGTTTAAACTCGTTGTCAGGTATTCCATACGCGTAAAACGATCTAACTCTAGTTCAAGTGCTTCGATAAGCGTCATGTTTTTTAGAGCCTCTGGATTAATAAGTTTTGATAACGCACGTATTTCTCTAAGCCCTTTTCCTATGGTATTTGCAGCCTCATCTAGTTGCTCCTGATCACCTCCGGAGTTTTGAGTTTGTATTTTTGCCAGTGTTAATAACTGTCCAATATTATCGTGTAGTTCCCAACTTATATTGCGTAATGTTTCTTCTCGTATTTCTATTTGTGACTCAGCAATCTCCTGTTCAAAACGTTTTTGAGAGACTTGTTGCTCTAAAAGAAGTTCATTTTTACGTCTTATGAAAACTGAGAATAAAACGGCTACCACTATTAAAAATAACAATAAGATAGTAATTACTACTAGTACTAATATTACTGTATTGTTCTCTTGGGATAGTGTCATTAAAATAATTAATGTCAGTTAATTTTAGGAATTCTTTCTGAAATTATGAAACCAGTAATAAAAATAATATTCTGAACTACAATAAATATATATTGTATCTCCTCTAAACTATCTAATACTTCTTTATTGAAATATTCCATGTTAGTAAAGATAATATTGATAGGTAAATATACTATCCAGAAAATTAAATTTCCCATTAAAAACCATACAGCGAGGTTTTTATGAAGGAATGTGATGTTTTGGCTCTTTAAAAGTTCTATAGCATAATACATAATTCCTAAAAAAGAGACCAACCCACCTATAAGATACGATATTGTTAAATAGTCGCTTGAAAAAGTTTTGTATTTGTAAATGATTTCTACCGCTTGGGTAAGAGCATATATAAGAAACAGAGAATTGACTATTTTTAGCCTTTTCTCATCTATTATGGCATTCTTTAATATCCAATAGATTAATGCGAATAGTACGACGCGCCTTATATTATATAAATAGCCAGTATCTTGTTCAAGAATCTCTCCTAAATAAATTCCAACAAATTCATTTAGTATGGTATACCATAAGAAATAACAAATGTATTTTAAAAAGCTTTTTTTGTACTTGTAAAAGTAAATAGATGAAACTATAGCAGTTATAATTTGTATTATATCAAAAAGGCTAAGTTCCATCTATTTGCTAATTATCTTTTTATGTTTTGATTTTAATAATCTTGATCCTCACCAGATTTTGGAGGAGGCCTTCTGTGACCTTCATTTCCTGCCAAACTTGTAATGTTGTCACCTTGTATTGTAAGTATTAAATTATTTTTACCAGCGGGTTTTTTATTGTAGTCTAATACTTCTCCTACAGAAATAGCAGTATTATTTCCATTTTGATTTAGGATAGCAAATGCTACTTCATTGCCATCTTTTTTCATGGTAGGGTTAAAGAAAACAGTTTCTGCTCTTGGGTGTTCTTCATTTTTACTATCAGCATATTGTCCTAAATAGACGCGTAAGCCTTTGATTCTTGTTTTTGATTTTTTGGCTTGCTTCTCTACATATTTCATGTATTGTTTTAATTCTTCAAAATCAAATGTAACGGAAGTAGTAGCTAGATATGCTTCTTCTCCATCTGGCAAATCATTGTTCTCATAATCTTCGATTAAAGAGATCCTGTTTTCTTTGTAGTTATAAAATAATTCAGCACCCCTTTCAATAGGAATAATCATATCAGGAGCTTCTACAATCGTAGGAGGGCCGTCTCCGCCATCATCTGTATTTGTAGTGTGATCTCCCTTACAATCCACAAGCAATAGTGCCATCATAGATAGAGGAATCATAAAATTAAAAATTTTCATAATTGTTTTTGGTTTAGTGGTTATGAATGTGAATTTCTTATAAGGTACAATGATACGTGTAGTAATTGCAAAAAAAAAGGGGCGAAAGCCCCTTTTTGATGTTGTAAAAAACCCAAATTTTAAATTCGGCATTTAAAATTCGGCTTGCCCAGGAAATCTAGGATAAGGAATGACATCTCGTATGTTTGTCATACCCGTTGCAAAAAGTACTAAGCGCTCAAAACCAAGTCCAAAGCCACTGTGAACACAGGTTCCAAATTTACGCGTATCTAAGTACCACGATAGTTCTTCTTCAGGAATATCTAAAGCCGCCATTTTTTCTTTAAGAACATCAAGGCGCTCTTCTCTTTGTGATCCTCCTACAAGCTCTCCAATACCAGGGAATAAAACATCCATAGCACGTACCGTTTTCCCATCTTCATTTAAGCGCATATAAAATGCTTTAATATCCGCAGGGTAATCAAAAAGAATCACAGGACATTCAAAATGCTTTTCTACAAGAAAACGCTCATGCTCACTCTGTAAATCTGCACCCCACTCGTTTATGATATATTTAAATTTCTTTTTCTTATTCGGCTTACTATTGCGAAGTATCGTAATAGCTTCTGTGTAACTTACACGCTTAAAGTTATTAGCGATCACAAACTGAAGTTTCTCACGTAATAACATGGTAGCACGCTCTGCTTGCGGTTTTTTCTTATCTTCTTCTACTAAGCGATTTTCTAAGAACTCTAGATCATCTTGGCAATGCTCTAAGACGTAGCCTATCACGTACTTAATAAAGTCTTCTGCAAGATCCATATTGGCAGCCAGGTCGTTAAAAGCAACTTCAGGCTCAATCATCCAGAATTCTGCAAGATGACGTGATGTATGACTATTTTCAGCTCTAAATGTAGGACCAAAAGTATATACTTTCCCTAAGCCTAATGCATACGTTTCTGCTTCTAATTGTCCAGAAACCGTAAGGTTGGTTTCTTTTCCAAAAAAGTCTTGACTATAATCAATACTACCATCTTCATTTTTAGGAGGATTTTCTGGGTCTAGTGCGCTTACGCGAAACATTTCTCCGGCGCCTTCTGCATCACTTCCTGTAATGATAGGCGTATGTGCTTGGTAAAAACCATGCTCATTAAAATACTGGTGTACCGCAAAAGAAAGCTTAGAACGCAATCTCATAATAGCACCAAATGTATTTGTACGTACACGTAAATGTGCTTGTTCACGAAGCTTTTCTAGCGTATGACGCTTAGGAGATAAGATCGTAAGTTTTACTTCTTCCGGATCTGCATCACCTTCAATATGTATGGTTTTTACTTTGATCTCTACACGTTGTCCTCCTCCTTGACTTTCCTCAAGTGCGCCAGTAACCACAATAGCAGCTCCAGTAGTAACACGCTTTAAGAGTGCTTCGTCCATATTTTCAAAGTCTACAACACATTGTATGTTTTTAATGGTTGAGCCATCGTTAAGTGCAATAAACTGATTGGCTCTAAACGAGCGCACCCATCCTTTTACAGTGAACTCCTGATGTATAGCATCACTAGCTAAAAGATTGATTACAGGTATATAGGTCATAGTATTTTAATTTTTAACCCCACCAGTGGGTTTGATTCCTCCGACTTTCTGAGTCGAAATTTTAATTATGTTTTCTAATCGATCTTTTGTGACGTATCAAAAGGTAGTTGATTAGGAAAGGCAAATATAATTGATGTTTTGAAATTGACACACTATTTTTAGATCGTAATCTTACTATATACGCTTTCGCGAAAGCGGACAAAGAAACCATCCATAATGCTTAGATGTGTTCAGAATTAATTTATCACATCATCTTTATTAGGTTGGTTATTTTCCATTTCCTGTTCTTCGGTTAATTCTGTGATAATTTGAAGTGCAGGTTCTTTAAGTGTATTCTTGTTTGCAATACTGCGTTCCAGTGAAAGCAATAAAGAGGGGAGTAGTAAAAGGTTGGCTAGCATTGCAAATAAAAGCGTAGCACTTACTAATCCTCCTAGTGCGACAGTTCCTCCAAAACTACTAATCATAAATACAGAAAACCCAAAGAAGAGTACAATAGACGTGTAAAACATACTCACGCCTGTTTCACGTAATGATGCGTATACAGATTTTTTAATTTTCCATTTGCTAGCACGTAGTTCTTGCCTGTATTTGGCTAAGAAGTGTATCGTGTCGTCTACAGATATTCCAAAGGCAATACTAAACACCAATATGGTAGATGGTTTTATAGGAATCCCTATGAAGCCCATCATACCTGCAGTTACTAGTAGGGGTAATAAATTGGGAATCAGGGATACCAGAATCATCTTAAAGGATCGGAACATCCAAGCCATAAATAGGGCAATAAGAAGAATCGCAAGCGATAGACTAATCACAAGATTGTTTACAAGATAATTGGTTCCTTTTTGGAAAACTAACGCCTTTCCTGTTAAGGTCACTTCGTACCGATCTTCAGGAAATAAGGTTTTTATTTTGGCGCGTAAATTTTCTTCAGCACGTTCCATTTTATCAGTGCCTATATCTTTCATAAATGTAGTAATACGGGCATATTGCCCTGTACTATCTACATAGGAGCCCATAAGATTGGTCTGGTCAGAGAAACTACTGGTGTATGGGAGAATAAAATTACGCTCATTACTACTTGGTAATTGGTAGTATTTAGGAGATCCATTGTAATAGGCTTGCTTTGCATATTTTACCAGATTGACAATAGAGACAGGTTTTGATAGTTCGGGTTGTTCTTCTATCACCAGACTTAATTCTTCCATACGTTTTAAGGTAGCCAGTTTCATGACGCCCTTGTTACGTTTGGTATCTATTAAGATCTCTAAAGGCATAATGCCATCAAACTCTTCTTCAAAAAACTTGATGTCTTTAAAAAAGCTTGTATTCTTAGGCATGTCTTCTATAAGACTCCCAGAAATACGAATCTGATTAATACCAATCATACTTGCCGTAAGTAAAAGGATACTCACTACATAAATAGTAATGCGATGGTTTCTAACCATGCGCTCCGTCCAATCTACAAACCCTTCAATCCAATTTTTACCTAAATGTTTTAAATGCTTCTCTTTTGGAGGCGGCATATAACTATACATAATTGGAATGATCAATAAAGAAAGTAGAAAGATTCCTATAATATTAATACTAGCAACAACTCCAAATTCTTTAAGTAAAGAGCTTTCGGTAAGTATAAACGTAGCAAATCCAGATGCCGTTGTGATATTTGTCATCAAGGTGGCATTTCCTACTTTGGTGATCACACGTTGTAATGCTTTTACCTTATTACCATGCATCTTATATTCATGCTGATATTTATTGATCAAAAAGATACAATTAGGAATTCCTATAACAATAATAAGAGGAGGGATAAGCGCTGTAAGAACTGTAATTTCATAGTTGAGCAAGCCTAAAAACCCAAAAGCCCACATAACTCCTATAATCACGGTAATCATAGAAATAAATGTAGCTCGGTATGATCTAAAGAAGAAAAAGAATAGTAATGAGGTGACCAATAAGGCAGCGCCAACAAAGAGTCCTATCTCATCAATGATATTTTGAGAGTTAAGTGTGCGTATATATGGCATCCCGCTTGTGCGGACTTTGATACCAGATTCTTTTTCAAAGTTTGAAATTAACGGGATAAGGTCATTGACTATAAAATCCCTTCTTGCAGGTGTATTTACAATCGTTTTATCTAAGTAAATCGCAGACCGTACCGTTCCTGTTTCTTTATTATAGATCAGGTTTTCGTAAAAAGGAAGGTCATTGAAAAGTTGTTTCCTATAGTCGGCAGCTTGCTTTAAAGAAGTGACACTATCTGGTATAAAGGATTTTAAATCAAATCTAGAAGGGTTTTCTTGTTTGTCTAGTAACTTAAGATCTTTAAGAGAGATAGATAACGTTACTTCTGGATATTGATCAATTTTCTGTGATAGATCGTTCCAAGCATTTAATACCCTAGGCGTAAATAGACTATCGTTTTTAAGACCTATAACGATAAGATTACCTTCTTCTCCAAAGGTATCGAGAAACTTATTATACTCTAGATTTACTTCGTGATCGTCTGGGAGGAGATTTGCTTCTGTATAGGTGAATCGCATGTTTTTCCACTGCTTTCCTAAATATACAGTCGTCCCTATAATAAGTATAAGGATAAGGAGCCTATTGCGCAGGATAATACCTGCAACACTCTCCCAAAATCCTGAACTTAAAAATTTTGCCATTACCTTTGTTTAAAGGCGCAAAGGTATTCTTTTATTAAAGAAAATCCGAGAGGTGTGATACTTTTCTAAAGTTGTAAATTAAAAGTGAATTTAAAGGCGATATTATCTTCAAAATTAGGCAAATGATAAGCGCCATATCTGTATGTAAGACTGGTTCCAAATCCAAAAATTAACTTGTTGATTTCAAAGCCAGATTCTGTATATCCTTCCTTTAAAGATCCAAATTGAATATCCAAGTGATCTTCTGGATTCTTGATGTCTCCTATGGCAAACCGAGTGATAAACACCATTTCTGGTTTAAACCCCTTACTTATATTAAATGGAGCAAGTCTGTGTTTGAGCTGTGCAGTCACTAATCTATCTGAGAAAAATTCACTAAAAAACATGGTTTCAAAGCTATTTACCCCAGCTACCGAAAAACGTTGAAGTATCGTTTCTTTTGTAGGCGCATTAGGATATGCTTGAAATAAATGAGTGATGGGTAAATCACCAAATCCTATATTCCCTTCTACAAGGAGTTCTGTAGCCGATTTATTTAACCTGTCTAATCTGTAGAAAACCTTAGCACCTATTTTTGTAAAATTAAAATCTCCTTCCAATCCGTCTACGCTTTGTGAGATTTGAGCCGTTACTTTTGGATATCCATCATAGACTTCATTGATTCCAGCTTCAATTTTCATAAACTTGCTTCCAGGACTCCATCGTATACCAGCGGTAGCTTCTGTGATATTATAATTACTTATTTCTTCTCCATTTTTAATGTAACGATATGCCGTTGTTTGCTCGATACGTCTATGTGCTACTTGAAATTCAGAAAGTAATTTTGGTGCGATACGATACTCAAGGTTTGTACGCGTAGTTCGGTGTTTGTAAAATAGGTTGATATTAACTAATCTAGGTTCAAATAAAGAGTATACGCGACGATCCGTAAGATAGGCGTAGTTTCCTACTTCTTCTAGATCACTATTGTATGAGAGACTTAACCACGCATCCTTTTTAGCGTTGAGAAGAACACCACCTCCTGCACCGTATTTAAATTTTTGGTCTTTAAAACCGTAAGCGGCATAGCCCTCTATGCGAAAATTTTTAGAAAAGCTTTCATTTGTTACACCTCCAAGCCCTAGTCGTAATCCCTCAAAGTTGTTGAATTTTACTGGATACGTAAGGTCAAAATCAAAAAAGTTAACGCTATAATATCCAACACTAAAATTGTTGATGTTTCCTAAACGACGTTCAATGTTTTCTGCATTGATAATTCTTTCTATTTCAGAAAAACTTCGTTTATCTTTTTTTGTTAAATCTTCCAAGCGATACGCCTGCCAGAAACTTGGAGACTGCTCAGTAGCATCTGGCTGTATAGTAATTGCAAAGGGTTGTATTTTTGTTTCTTTCGCTTTAAGCGAAAAATTACTATTACTGGTGGTAGAAACGAGGTATTTTTTTGTGATCATTTCTTCTAGGTCTTCCTCTTGTAGGGTTCCTATAGAAATACGCCCTCCAAAAAAAGAGAGGCGTCTGTCGCTATCTCCTTTGTCAATAAAAAGTGCTCTGTTTTCTGGTAAGTAAAGGTTTGCTTCTTTATTAAAAATGTAGGATTGACTAAGCTTTATTTTAATAGCATCGTTTAAGCTTACTTTTACATTTTTTAAAGCAAATTTTTCTTTATCTAGCACCATGACTCCTGAAAGCCCTGGAATTGCCTTTGGTCTTTTTGGAGTGAAAGAAATACGGATTTCATCTTCTTTGTCAGAAGGGAGTATGGAATAGATGTAATTTCTAACACCTCTACGTGATAAAATACCAGCATATCGAGTATTGAAAATTACAAAATCCTCATCGTAAAAAGAACGGGATTGTAAGTTAACAGCGAGTACTTCGTATCGGATTTTTTGAAATCCAGCTAGCTGAAATCCTATAACATCTTCAATAAAACCTTGAGAAGAAATATAACTAGTGTTACTTACTTTTTCTGATAGATAACTATGTGTACTTGTATCTAAGCTATCTGTAATAATTGTTTTTTCATAGCTTGTGTAGGTGTAGTTTGAAAGAACGGTTCGAGGGTCGTTTTTCTCTCGTAAAGAAATCGCTTGTTGTATGACTTCATCTGCGGTTTTGGCAGAATTAATTTGCCCAAAAGAAGTCGTTTGTATGCATAATAAAACAAGAAGTATTCTATACATAAATGAGTTTGATATATTCAAATGTATTAAAAAAGCGACCGATAGAGGTCGCTTTTTGTATATGTTTAACGCTCGTTTCTACTAAACGGTCATAATCTCTTTTTCTTTTGCGGCAAGCACACTATCTACATTTTTAATGTAGGTATCTGTAAGATTCTGCACATCAATCTCTGCATTTTTAATTAAATCTTCAGATACATCTTCTAGTTTCTTAAGATCGTTATTGGCTCCTTTTCTATCATTACGTACACCTATTCTAGCATCTTCTGCTTCGGCACGAGCTTGTTTTGCAAGATCTTTACGTCTTTCTTCTGTAAGTGGCGGAACATTAATAATAATACTTTCGCCATTATTCATTGGGTTAAATCCTAAATTAGAATTCATAATAGCACGTTCTATATTAGAAATAATGCTTTTTTCCCATGGTTGAACGATAATTGTTCTTCCGTCAGGAGTATTTACATTGGCCACTTGAGAAAGAGGAGTAGGGCTACCATAGTAGTCTACCATAACACTTTGTAACATGGCTGGACTCGCTTTTCCAGCACGTATTGTGTTTAATCTTTTTTGAAGGTGTGAGATAGCACTTTCCATGGATTCTTTAGTACTATCTAATATAAATTGAATTTCTTCATTCATAATAAAACATATTTTAAAGGCAATTTAACAAAAAATGCGCATATACTAATTTATAGGTTAACTGTAGTTCCTATTTGTTCTCCGGTAACCACTCTTAATAAGTTACCAGGTTTATTCATATCAAAAACAATGATAGGAAGTTCATTTTCTTGACTTAAAGTGAATGCAGTGGTATCCATCACTTTTAATCCTTTACGTAATACATCGTCAAAAGAAATATGATCATACTTTATGGCATCACTATTTTTTTCAGGATCAGAATTGTAAATTCCATCAACACGTGTTCCTTTAAGGATCACATCTGCTTCTATTTCTATAGCTCGTAAAACGGCTGCAGAATCTGTAGTAAAGTAAGGGTTTCCTGTTCCTCCTCCAAAAATAACAACACGTCCTTTTTCTAAATGGCGCATTGCTTTTCTTCTTATAAATGGCTCAGCTACTTCGTCTATTCTTATAGCTGTTTGAAGTCGTGTAGGGATGTCTGCATCTTCTAGAGCGTCTTGCAATGCAAGTCCATTTATTACAGTGGCAAGCATTCCCATGTGATCGCTTTGTACACGATCCATTCCTTTGCTTGCTCCTGCAACTCCTCTAAAAATGTTTCCGCCTCCTATTACAATAGCAACTTGAATACCAGTGGCAATAACATCTTTAATGTCTGCTGCATATTCAGATAGGCGTTTAGGGTCTATACCATATTGGCGATCACCCATTAAAGATTCGCCAGATAACTTAAGTAATATTCTTTTGTATGTCATAGGTTGAAAAAGATTATGCAAATATAGTGCTTATGCTACTTTTTTAAAGAAATTCTTTTAAGCAAGATTGATGTGATGGTGATAATGTTTTGTCTTGTAAAAAGAGGGAGCACACTATTTTATTCAGTAATAGTGTCTGTTTTATGTAAACTATTATAAACTCTTACCTTTGGTGAGTGACAAGTTTATTATATTTATATGATAAATATATATGCGTTGCTATGCGTATATTATTTTCCAAAATATTTATTAAAATTAAAAATGTATACATCAATTATGAACAAATTATTTAAACTAAGCTACCTTATTGTTTTATCTTTTTTTGTTAGCTGTGGAAGTGATGATGATGGAGGGCCTGATACAGGACCAACAGGACCGGGTTTGCCTGAAGCTAGTGCTTCCTATGATTTAACATTTACAACAAATTTTACAGAAGAAAATAATCCTGAAGATTATCCTGCAAATGCTTCTTTTGGAACCATTGTGGTGATAACACACGCGCCAGAGGTATCTGTATATGCTATAGGGCAATTAGCATCTGAGGGGATGGCATTATATGCAGAATCTGGTGATGTAGATGGACTTTCTACTTTTTTAAGCACCTCTTTAGGTGAAGAAGGAGATGGATTGTTTAGTGTCACATCAGCAGGAACGGCAGGGGCTCAACAAACGATAAACACCTCTGTTTCTGTAACTCCAACACGTACTAGAATTACTTTTTTAGCAAGATTAAGCCCTAGTCCAGATTGGTTTTTGGGAGTGAGCTCCTTTAATGTTGTCGATGGAGAAACATTAATAGACTTAGCAGAAATAGAGTTACGTCCTTTTGATGCGGGTGTAATTCTTGGAGATACGTATGAGGCAAATGATGGTGCAGAAAGTGCAGCTATCAGTCTGTATGATGATGCTCCTTTTGGAAACGGTAACCCGCTTACTGAGCCATTAGGAAATCTTACTATAGAAAGAGCTAATTAGAATAATTAGCCAAGTATAAACATAAAAAATGCGCTCTAGAATTAGAGCGCATTTTTTGTATACATATTTTAAAGTTTCCTTTATCCTAAAGCAACTCTTTCAAATGCTACAACGCTTAGATCTCCTTTGCTTGTTACATAATTTGCAACAGAAACACTATCATCCATAATAAAACGTTGATCAAGAAGACACTGCTCATGATCAAGTGTTGTATTATCTGCGATAAAACGCTCTAATTTTCCAGGAACAATTTTATCCCAAATTTTCTCTGGCTTCCCTTCAGCTTGTAACTGAGCTTTGATCTCGTTTTCTGCCTTTGTAAGTACTTCAGGAGTTAACTGAGACATAGAGATGTATTCAGGTATATTTTTAAGTGTTTTGCCTAAACGACCTAATTCAATATTATCTTTTTCTATCACTGCAATTCTTGCTTCTGTTTCAGATGCAACATAAGCAGGATCAAAATCCTTGTAAGATAATG
>JBLHOX010000038.1:0-13246 GCA_047623725.1 Dokdonia sp.
TAATTGCACTCTTTGAGGATTTTGAACTTGATGGTCGTCGTGTAAGTGTAGAAGAAACACAAGGCGGTGGCGGTCGTGACCGTAATCGTGGCGGAGGCGGTGGAGATCGCAGACGCAGTGGTGGTGGAGATCGTCGTAGTGGCGGTGGATTTAGAGGCGGTGGAGATCGCTCTAATAGAAGAAGTGATAGTGGTGGAGATCGCGATCGTAGAGGTGGCGGAGACCGTCGTCGCAGTAGTGATGACCGTGGTAGTAGAGACCGCTCTTCTTCTTATGGAAGTTCTGAAGGCGGAGATCGTCGTCGTAATGATTCTGACAGACCTTCTTATGGAAGTTCTGAAGGAGGAGAAAGAAGAAGTCGCTCATCATCAGATGATCGCAGACCAACACGTGCAGAAAGTGGAGAACCAAGATCTCCTCGTAGATCTGACGATGGTAACTCAAATTCTCCATTTTCAGGGAAGAGAAGACGCCGTAGCTAAGATTTTTACAAATATATAGTACTTGCTTTATAGATTAGAAAATCAATTAATCAATAGAATAGACTTCTCATCTATAAAGCAAGTATAATTGTTATATTTATGGTAAAAATGTAGTTTTGACTAGATTTTAACGACAGAATTCATAAATTAACTCCCGCTATGAAAAGATTACTATTTACATTATTACTATTAAGTGGATTGAGTGTCGTTACTGCTCAAGAAGACACAACGACTACGCAAAAAAATGATTCGGTTCCTGCCTTACAAAAAGGAAATATCAATGGTACCGTTTTAAGCTCGTCTACTGATCAGGCATTACAAAATGTAAATATTGTAAATCTCACAAACCTAAAAGGTGCCATTACGAGTAATAAAGGTACGTTTGAAATCAAAGCACAAGTAGATGACACCCTATTTTTTTCTTACCTAGGATACAAGACTATACAAGTACGTGTAAGTGCCGACTGGGTAAAATACGGAAATGTAAAAATCAAAATGACAGAAGTAGGAATTGCACTTGAAGAAGTTGTCGTGCAAGAAATACAACTGACAGGGTATTTAGAAATAGACGCAAAGCGAATTCCTATTTATAATAATTCGCGTTTTAGTATTTCTGGACTAAATACAGGATATGAAGGCGGAAAATCACAACCGGGTGCTGTATCTAGAGTCATTAATGCCATTTTTAATCCTGCAGATTTACTTTACAACCTTTTTGGAAAGAAACCTGAACAGCTTAAAAAAATGCGTAAAATGAAGGAGGATGATAAGGTGCGTAATCTTCTAGAAAAGAAATTTGATAGAGAGACACTAGTAGCTTTACTTCAAATTGACAAAAACGATATAAACGCCATACTTAACAGTTGTAACTACTCTAATAATTTTATAGTAACTGCAAATGATCTTCAAATACTTGACGCTATCAGTGAGTGTTATGAAGAATATAGAGTACTTCAAAACAGAAATTAATAATTATATCTACACGAGTAGATTAGGGTTATATAAAAAACGACTATCCATAACAGGTAGTCGTTTTTTATATTTGTCTATTTTCTGTATCAATAAAAAAGAGGGGATCAATGGATCAATGTGTATTATGCAGTGCTATCCTGTTCCCTTCTGAGTCTATAAAAACACCCATATACCCTTGCTCTTCGCTTATCTGTGTTTTATTCTGTAGTACTTTACCTCCTGCAGTACTTACACGTTCTAGGCACGCTGTAATATCTGCTGTATAAAAATAGAGTAACGCTCCTTCTTGACTCGGAATATACGATTCATACTGCATCAATGAACCCGAAGTAATATCTGCGTTATCTTGTCTAGGGAAAAGTCCCATCTGTACGCCTCCAAAATCTTGTAAACATATTTTTATTCCAAATACGGCCTCATAAAATGATATAGCACGTTTCATATTTGCCACTGGGACTTCAAACCAATTTAATTTCATTTTCATAATTTATGCTTCTAGAATTTTTTTGAGGTTTTCAAGACCTTCTTCAAAATCTTTCCCCACGGCCTTATCCATATTAAAGAAAAGCATGAATATCGTTGCTGGAAATTTATTATTCCCCTTAAAACCCCAAACTACTTTTGTTTGACCAGGGTTAACATCTTCTACAGTATAATAACCATCACTTTCAGATTTCCAAGGTTTAAGAAAGACCAAATGATTATCAATACGCTCGTTTTCTATAATAGCTGTAATCGTTTGACTCCCTACACCTACGTCTTTATTTCCTTCCCAACGTGCTTTAAAACCTACTTCTCCATCGGCTCCTGTATAGGTTTGCTTCATATTTGGATCTTTCTGTTTCCAAGGTGACCAATGGTCTTGGTTTTTGACCATCTTCACATAAGGAAATACAATTTCTTTTGGTTTATCTATTAGTATACTTCTACTTACATTATAGGTTTTTGGCCCTATAGCTGCTAAAATGATTACGAGTACAAGTATCGCAGCGACTATATAAATAAGAATCATCATAAGTTGTAATGTGTTGGTTATTTCCTTAAAGTTAAACAAAATAGAAATACTCACTAATAAAAAAAGTTTTCCCTAATAGAAAAAGTCTCTTTTCACACATGCTTATTATTTTAAAGTGCTGAAATAATTGCTAATGGATCTGCTCTCAACTTATAATCTTCAGCTAGAAAATGATAACTTACTTTACCATTTTGTTCAATGATGTAAGTAGCTGCAATTGGTAATTCACTAGCTTCGTTTCCTTGACTTTCTATTAAATCTATTCCAAACTTAGTATACAGACTCACCAAGCTTTGTGGTAGTTGATACACAAGTCCTAAAGAACGTGCTAGTTTATTATTCTCGCTTGTCAACACTTCAAAATCTAACTCGTTTTTATCTTGTGTACTCAGTGTATTATCTGGTGTTTCTGGGGTAATCGCTACAAGGGTTGCTCCTTTTTCTTTTATTTCTGGCAATGCATTTTGTAATGCTTTTAAAGTAATATTACAATAAGGACACCAACCTCCTCTATAAAAAGCAAGTACGACTTTACCTTCTTTTAAAAGGTCACTCAAAGTGATGTGTTCTTCTTTTGCATTTGGCAATGTAAAATCAGGGAATTGATCTCCGGTTTTGGTGACGTTTTCTAAAATATCAGTAGCTTCTAGTGCTGAAATAGCATTTCTCATGATATCTTGAGAAGCTCCTGGGTGTCGCTTTGCACTATTATCTGCATATTCTTTAAGTTGTTCTGTAAGTGTCATAACTACAATTTATTTTGACTCTAAGTCTCATTCTGTTTCCAATAATTACAACGCACTATTAAAAATTATCATAAAAATAGTAATGGGAATTTCTCTGAGTACGCTTTCGCGAAAGCGGTTTTAAAAGGGATCAATAAAAATAAAGCAAACTACCAGCATTTATATTGATTGCATCGCCTAGCTCTCTTGATCTTCTTCCCAACGAGCAATAATACGATCTACATCTTTGATCATTTTTTTGGTCCATTCGAGCTTCTTATCAAACAGCTCTGCATCTGATAATCGCCAAGGAATGGAAGATGCTTTTATTTGCGTCATGATATGCTGAAGTGTAATCGCCGCAGATACCGAGATATTAAGGCTCTCTGTAAAACCAACCATGGGGATGTATATAAAGTCATCGGCAGCTTCTAAAACATCATGACTCAATCCTTCTGTCTCTCTTCCAAAGAAAATAGCCGATTTTTGTGTTGGGTCAAAATCTTCTAAACGATGCGCTTTTTGGTGAGGCGTTGTTGCTATAATACGATACCCTGCTGCTTTTAGAGATTTCAAACATACTTTTGTGCTTGCATGCCTATGTACATCTACCCACTTTTGGGCTCCCATCGCTATTTCTCTGTCTATACGCTTTGCATTTACCTCTTCAATCACGTGAAGGTTTTGCACACCAAATGATTCACAGCTACGTATAACGGCGCTTGTGTTATGCAATTGATAGACATCTTCTACCGCTACGGTGACATGATTGGTACGTTCTAAAAGTACACGATCAAAGAGTTCACGACGTCTTTCTGTCAAAAAAGTCTGTAAATAATCAAGTAATTTATAGTCCATGAATATTGTTTACGAAAACATACTATTTACTACTCGAATTTACCGTAATAAAACACCCTTTTTTCCTTTCTAATTTAAAATAAAAAGAAACCGTAGCTTAGGCTATGCTTTAGTTTTCTTTCTCTTATAAAGAAAATAATCATTATATTATTTTACGGTAAATTCAAGTAGCAAATAATATAAAGATACTGTACTTTTAACTTGTAAAGAAGTCTTATGAAAAAGAAACGTGTTGTTATTATTACTGGTGCAGGTATCAGTGCTGAGAGTGGTCTAAAAACCTTTAGAGATTCTAATGGCTTATGGGAAGGTCATGATGTTATGCAAGTAGCTTCTCCTCAAGGTTGGACTGATAATATGGAGTTAGTCTTAGATTTTTACAACCAACGAAGAAAACAGTTATTAGAAGTACATCCTAATACTGCACATACCGCATTGGTAGATTTAGAAAACCATTTTGAGGTACATATTATTACTCAAAATGTAGATGACCTTCATGAGAGAGCTGGAAGTTCTAACGTTTTACACTTACACGGTGAGTTATTAAAGGTACGTAGCACCTTTGATGAAGAGCTTGTTTTTGATTGGAAGGCAGATCTTAATCCGGGAGATATGTGTGAACACCATTTTCAGCTACGCCCACATATTGTTTGGTTTGGAGAGATGGTTCCTTTATTAGAACCTGCAGCACAATTAGTATCTCAGGCAGATTATATTATCATTATTGGAACTTCTATGCAAGTATATCCTGCGGCTAGTCTTATAGATTATGCAAAAACTACAGCCTCTGTGCATTTTGTAGACCCTAAACCTGCCATAGCAGCAAGAGCTAATCTTACCATTCATACTGAGACAGCTACTGCAGGAGTACCAAAGGTGGTCGATCTATTAGTTAAAGAACTGGATACATAATTACTGTGCTTCGGCTCTGATCCCATATTGTAATCTAGTAGCTTTTGCCCAAGTGACAAGTGATTTGATTTGCGCATCTGTTAAGTTTGCTTCCTCATGCGTCCAAGTATAGGAATCTAAAGGCATCTCCTTCTCTTCCACCATTTCTATAAGCTCTTCTAGTTTATGGTCCTTACGTTTTACAGAATAGGCTGACCAATCAGAAAAATTAAGATGTTTTTGTCCATTTTTTATATGATCTGCTAGCCAATATGAAACAGGAGCAACTTCGGCATACCAAGGATATCGCGTTTGGTTACTATGACAATCAAAGCACGTCTCTTTAAGTATACCTTCTACTGAAGCTATAGGCTTTGTTTCTGCTAAAAAGGGTTGAACACTATCATAGTTTCCTTCCTGATTCTTATCAGGTCGTACAAATTGCATAATAACGAAGACAAGCAATGCAAGTATTAAAAACCGTTTGATCCACTTCATGATAATCGTATTGATTGAATTACTAAGGTACTCGTTATTAAAATACATTTGTTATTTTTAACACACCAAAGAAGCAACGTGACCTATCAAGAATTATACGACCATCTCAATTATGTAAATCATAGTAGAGAAAAACGAGCCTATTATTCTCAATTAATAATTCGCTCTCCTGAATTGATGCCTCTTGTTTTAGAGATTCTATTTAAAGTCGATGATCCTATATCCAATAGAGCTGGATGGTTATTAGAATTTGTGTGTAAAACAGATATTAGCATGTTATTTCCATATCTGGATGTATTTACAGAAAAGATGCATACGGTGCATCAAGATTCAGCACTTCGTCCTGTTGCTAAGATATGTGAGTATCTCACGTTATCGTACTATAAAAAAAAGGCCCCACAAACCATAAAACACATAAGTGCGCTTCATAAAGAACGCATTTCTGAAGTAGGATTTGACTGGGTTATTACAGATCAAAAAGTAGCTGTAAAGGCATATACACTTACTACCTTATTTTGGCTAGGCACAGAAATAGACTGGATACATCCTGAATTAAAACGTATTATGGAGGATGATTATCATAAAGGGAGTGCTGCTTATAAAGCCAGATGTAGGCATATGTTTGAAGCTCTAAGAAAGCTCAGGAAATAATCAAGTATTACTTCAAACTACACGTTTTTACATAAAAACCGCTGTTCCTAAACATATTAACTCACCTTCCTATTAACCAATTTCCCACAGCACATTGTAAACATTTGTGTACAGAACAGTACTCGGTTTTTAATTGTATAAGTGCTTGCGATTGTAACGCATTTTCTGCTTTTGGTTTAAGGGTATTATACTTCTGGATAATGGTATTTTTTTCGGGTTTTATTTGTGATATTAATGCTATTATTTTTTCATGATCGTCTTTCCCCATATACTGACTGTATGCAAACTTTAAAGGAATGACTGTATTAATTAATAGTAAATCAATAAATGCTTTTGAAAGTTTTTTTGTTCTTTTTTTTTGAGACGTTGTAAATGAATAATGCGTATCCCAATAGGTAGAGGCTTGCACTTGTAGTATATCATAAAACGCTGATATCTCTTCTACTTGCATAAGCTTTTGGAATAGTCCTGGGATTTTATAATACAACATGGCGAGTTGCGATAGTCTAATGGTAGGGAAGTTATCGGGACGTAGCTTAAAAAACTGAACAGGTAAAACTCCTTGTGTTTCTAACTGAAATTTATGGCGCACAAATTCATATTCGCCTTGTAATTGCAACACATAGCTATCTACACTCTCCTCGGGTAATAATCCGCCAGCTCCTAATAATAAAGCTTCTAATCGAAAAGGCTCTTGCGCACACTTTCTAATAACACTAAAATCGATATGCTCAGCTAGTGATTGAAATGAAGGACCATTTACTTTAGTGCCAAAAGCACGCGTCAACATAATAAATAAAACACCTTCCCAATCATTCTTAGATTGCATTAGTATTCCTTGTATGGTTTCTGTTTTACGTTGTAGACGTTCTACGTACAAACGTTCTTGCCAATGATTCCAAATATGATCAGGAACTTCTGGCAATGCTGCTTCACAATTAATCCATTTTTTGGATTGATTCTCAAAAAGCTTCGTGTAATTACCTAAAGCTTCTTCGGTAACATAGTCTTTAAGTTGTAATGTTGGAAGTGGTGTATTATCACTTCTATAAATATCTACGTCATGTTCCCATACGACATGAAGAATCACATTGTCATAGGCAGTATCAGTTTCATGACCGTGCGCATACCAATCTGATGACTTGATATGAATTTCTACATTTCCTGCCCACTCTTGATCTCCTATATAAAGACGTGCATTAAAAAAATCAGGACCTGCTAGGTGATTATGTTCCCCTAGCGTGGTGATCGTGATTGCAGTATTTGTTATTGTTTTTGCTTTCGCGAAAGCAAACTTTTTATATTTCCATAAATAGTGTAAAAAATCTTCACGCATCTTGTGAAGATACATGAAAATATTATTTTGCAACAACTACAATTGCGACATATTTATGAGATAAGCACCAATCTATATGGCACTTATGATATCATGTTTTGTGATAATGTGATATTTATTATCGCCAAGATCAACCAACACTGCATTATTTTCTTTGGTAATTAGTTTTGAAACTTCTGCAATAGGTGTTTTACGATTTACAATAGGATATTGAGCTCCCATGACATCTTTGATAGGTGTATCTGCGATATTTTGATCTTCCATATAGGCTCTAAATAAATCGGCTTCATCTACACTTCCTACAAAACCACTTGTATCTTCTACTGGGATTTGTGATATTTTATAATCTCGCATACGCTCAATAGCATGAGAAACTAGCTCTTCTGTTTTTACAGTAATTAAAGGCTTATCTATATGATTTTTAATAAGATCTTCTGCTACAGTAACTTCTTCTTCCTCTAAGAAACCACGCTCGCGCATCCACTCATCATTAAACATCTTTCCTACATAGCGGCTTCCGTGGTCATGAAACAACACAACAACGACGTCTTCAGGCTTAAAATGCTCTTTAAGTTGAAGCAAGCCTTTTATAGCAGATCCCGCAGAGTTCCCCAAGAACATCCCTTCTTCTTTTGCAAGTCGTCTGGTGTATACTGCCGCATCCTTATCGGTTACTTTTGTAAACCCGTCTATAACGCTAAAGTTTACATTTAAAGGTAGAATATCTTCTCCTATCCCTTCTGTGATATATGGGTATATTTCGTTTTCGTCAAAAACACCTGTCTCATGATATTTTTTGAACACAGAACCATACGTATCTACTCCCCATATTTTTACGTTAGGGTTTTTCATTTTTAGATAACTTCCTACTCCTGATATCGTTCCTCCAGTTCCTACGCCTACGATAAAGTGCGTTACCTTCCCATCAGTTTGCTCCCAGATTTCAGGCCCTGTACTTTCAAAGTGTGCTTTACAATTTGAAGGATTATCATACTGGTTTACATACCAGCTATTAGGTGTTTCTTCAGCAAGCCTTTTTGACGTAGAGTAATAAGATCTTGGATCATCTGGTTCTACATTTGTAGGACAAACGATTACTTCACTTCCCACAGCACGTAGGATGTCCATTTTCTCTTTGGATTGCTTATCTGATATTACGCATACCATCTTATAGCCTTTTATAATAGCAGCAAGCGCAAGTCCCATTCCTGTATTACCCGAAGTCCCTTCTATAATGGTTCCTCCTGGTTGTAAACGTCCATCTGCCTCAGCATCATCTATCATCTGTAAAGCCATACGGTCTTTTACAGAATTCCCTGGGTTAAAGGTTTCATATTTAGCTAAGACGAGGCAAGGTAATTCTGCCGTAAGCACATTCATTTTTACCATAGGTGTATTTCCTATAGTTCCTAATATATTTTCAGCGTAATCCATACAGGTTTTTTGAGATTGCAAAGATACTTCGTACATCTTGAAATTAGAATTAATATGAGACAAAACTCTCACACAATAAAAATCCTGTATACTCATTGTTTTCACAACAAAATATACAGGATTAAAATAGTTTTATAAACTGTAATTTCTAGTTTTTATTTAGCAATATTTACAGCTCTAGTTTCTCGTATTACGGTCACTTTTACTTGACCAGGATACGTCATATCTGTTTGAATTTTCTGAGAAATTTCAAAAGAAAGTGCTGCTGCTTTTTCATCATTTACCTTTTCGCTTTCTACAATCACACGAAGTTCTCTTCCTGCTTGTATCGCGTAGGCTTTCTTCACTCCTCCAAAACCAAAGGCAATATCCTCTAAGTCTTTAAGACGTTGTATATACGAATCTAACACTTGACGTCTAGCTCCAGGACGTGCGCCGCTTATAGCATCACATACTTGGACGATAGGTGACAATAGCGATGTCATTTCTATCTCATCGTGGTGAGCTCCAATAGCATTACACACATCTGGTTTCTCTCCATGCTTTTCTGCCCATTGCATCCCTAAAATAGCGTGAGGAGTTTCTGTTTCTGTATCTGGTACTTTCCCTATATCGTGAAGCAATCCTGCTCTACGCGCTAATTTTGGATTAACACCTAGCTCTGCTGCCATCACTGAACATAGCTTCGCTACCTCTCTACTGTGTTGTAATAAATTCTGTCCATAAGAAGATCTGTATTTCATTCTTCCTACAGCTTTAATCAATTCTGGATGAAGCCCGTGAATACCAAGATCTATAACGGTACGTTTTCCAACTTCTACAATTTCTTGCTCTATTTGTTTTGTCGTTTTACGAACTACTTCTTCTATACGAGCTGGGTGAATACGCCCATCTGTCACAAGTTTATGCAATGACAATCTTGCAATCTCTCTACGCACACTATCAAAACAAGATAGAATAATAGCATCTGGAGTATCATCTACAATAATCTCTACCCCAGTAGCAGCTTCAATAGCTCGGATATTACGTCCTTCTCTACCTATAATTCGCCCTTTAACATCATCACTCTCAAGGTTAAAAACTGAGACACAATTTTCTACAGCTTCTTCAGTTCCTATACGTTGTATGGTATTAATGACAATTTTTCTAGCCTCTTGCTCTGCTGTCATTTTGGCTTCCTCCATAGCACTTTGGATATGTGCCATAGCATCTGTTTTTGCTTGTTCTTTAAGTGACTCGACGAGTTGTTCTTTAGCTACATCGGCAGAAAGTCCTGAAATAACCTCTAGCTGCTGTACTTTACTTTGATGGATTTTATCTATTTCAGATTGTTTCTTCTCTAGAAAAGCTACTCTATTAGTATAGTCTTTTACCTTATCTTCAACACTTTGGTTTATTTTTTTATTCTTAGAAAGCTCACTACTTACTTGTGATTCTTTATCTCGTATTCGCTTCTCGGTTTCAGAAATCTTTTTATCACGATTGAGAATTACTTTTTCATGCTCAGATTTAAGTTCTATAAACTTCTCTTTTGCTTGCAACATCTTCTCTTTCTTTGTTGACTCGGCTTCTATCTTTGCTTCTTTAAGAATACTTTGTGCATTCTTTTTTGCATTTTTAACTACTTGAGAAGCATTATTACGCTCTAATAATTTTGCAATAAGAAACCCTACAATAAGGGCCACAACACCCACAATCAATGGGAGTAAATTATCTTCCATATACATTTTTTATATATCGACACTCTTCTGATTTAAGAGTAATACAATGGTTAATACTAAAGGTATTATCATACCTTTTGAGTTGGTTATCCCCTAAAATTAGGGTATAAAAAAGCCTGCATTAGTTGGGTTTTTGTATAAACTCCTAAATAAAAGGATTAGAGCTAGAGGACTGATCAAGAATCCGTAACGAAGACGGCGCGCTTTTACAATCCAGATTCACTCTTTACAAAAAAATATCTGTTGAGTTTATCAAAAAAAGACCAATGCAGGCAGTAATATGCTGTATGTAAAGAACGTTTATAATTGCTCATCCAAGAGAACACTTAACGCTTCTAAGCGTTTAGTTATTTCTTCTTGGTTTGAGTTTTTATCTATATTTTTTTGGGTTGCCTGAGATGCAAATTGCAAGGCACACATTGCCAATACATCCTGTTTATCCCTAACGGCATAACTTTGCTCAAATTGCTTAATCATCGCTTCTATTTTCTTTGCGGCTTTACGCAAACCTTCCTCCTGTTGCACAGGTATGGTAAGCGGATACACGCGATCTGCTATAGACAATTTAATTTTAAGCTTTTCAGACATAAAATTTCCTTTTATTCAGAGAGTGATACCATACAAGCATCTATCTCTCTAATTAAAGTATTTATTTTGAGCTTGGTTTCCCTTTTATAATCGTTACTGCCTAGTAATGCATTTGCGGCTTTGAGTGTATTAATCTCTTTTTGTCTTTCTTCTATTGCATCTTTGAGTTTTTTATTCTCATCATCTAATGATGTAATAGTTCCCTCTAGAAGTTCGTGTCTTTCTTTAAGCGCTTGATAGCGTTTTAATAAAGTACCTATTCTATGCTCTAGAGAATCAACAACTTCTATAAGATTACTCATACCAACAATACATATACTACGTAACACAAAGTTAACATTAGTGTCATAGAATAACAACTAGAAACGTTAAAATTTCAAATAGATTACAACTACCTATATTATAGATATTTATGATTATTTTTAACTATTTTACACGCTTTCGCGAAAGCGTACCAAACCACATACCCAAAAGTCAACCTTTAATTCTTATTTTTGAATCTTAAACCAAACGTACGTGTCATTTACTAAAACTACAGAACAGGATTCTCATTACGATGATTTAGAAAATATGTCTGTTTCAGCATTATTATCTAACATAAATACGGAAGACAAAACAGTACCACTTGCCGTAGAAAAAGTCTTACCTCAAATTGAAGCACTTATACATCAGGTCGTAGCAAGATTGAAAAATGGAGGCCGCTTATTTTACTTAGGAGCTGGCACCAGTGGACGTTTAGGAGTTGTAGACGCCTCAGAATGCCCTCCTACTTTTGGCGTTTCTCACGATCTTGTTATTGGACTTATTGCTGGAGGTGACCCTGCTATACGCAACGCTGTAGAGTTTGCAGAAGACAGTAAAGAACAAGGCTGGAAAGATCTTATAACATTTGATATCACTGAAAATGATTTTGTTATCGGAATTGCAGCTTCTGGAACAACTCCTTATGTCATAGGAGCTTTAGAGATGTGTAATTCTAAAAATATCGGAACAGGATGTATTACCTGCAACAAAGATAGTCCGCTATCACAAACAGCTACCTATCCTATAGAAGTCATTGTAGGACCAGAATTTGTTACTGGAAGTTCTCGCATGAAAGCTGGAACGGCACAAAAACTTGTGCTAAATATGATTTCTACAGCAACCATGATCAAACTAGGAAAGGTAAAAGGAAATAAAATGGTAGATATGCAATTGAGTAATCATAAACTTGTCGCACGCGGCACACAAATGATTATGAATGCATTACATATTGAAGAAAATAAAGCGAATGAACTACTTCTCAAATATGGAAGTGTACGCAACGCAATAGATAGCTATGAGCACAAATAAAGAAACACTTTTAAAAGGAGTCAAAATAATGGGAGGTACATTAATCTTACTGATTACTGCACCCATAATTCTCAATTCTTCTTTTAAAAATCAAGGCCACCCCTTTTTTATTCCTGTACTTGGAATAGGGATTATCTGTTTAATAGCTGCTATTTACTTTGGTTTTAAAGGAATTAAAACACTCATGAAAGCGTTATTTAATGAGTAGTATCTCTTATTAAATCCCTTCTCTTTTAGGAACTGGTGTGGAAGGATTATATCCAAAACCAGGAATAACCACTTCTACACGCAATGTTTGTAGCATATAACTTATAATTGCATAATGATGGGTAGCATGCGTGTTTGCTTGCGCCAAAATGCTCTCTAAAGTATACATAATCGTTACTTTTCCATCTCCTAAGTTATCTGTCACGTGAAGTAAATAATCTGTATTCACATCTACATAAGAGGCAAGTTGTTGTTGTATTTCTCTTATATGATTTTTAGCAGCTTCTGGATTGGTAGAGATAATTTCATCGCGTTTACGAGCTGTCAAATCAATATCATTTTCTTGCAAACCGTTTATAATACAATCAAAAAAGTCCAAAGCATGTCTTATATGCGACCCAATACTACTATAATATGGCCCAACAGTAACATTTGTATAGATAGTATCATCTATAGCATCTATTAAAGAAATGGCATTATTTAAATTTTTATTGATTGCAGATATTACTGAAGAACGCATACATTTTTATTAAGCA
>JBLHOX010000039.1:0-13131 GCA_047623725.1 Dokdonia sp.
TTGGGTAATAAATCCCCTAAAGAATACATGCCCAGGTTTGATGAAGAATTTAAATTCTTCATCAAACCTGAACTAAATAATAATTATTTGTCGAATTTAGAGGTGTCCTAAAAAGGGGAAGCCTACAACTTTGCTAAAATAACCGCCTCTTTCAGAGATAAATTGGTTTTGTTGTTTACTCTTCTGTAGGCAGCATCATAGTTGATATTTAAAATGTCTCCTATTACATGTATAAGCGATCTGTCTTCTGGAAGATGTTTCTTAAGATGTTGAATAAATAATTCTTGCATATTTTAAAAATATAACACTTAATTGATTATAGTATTTGTAAAAAACACAAAATTTAATATAATGAATTGGTAATAAATGGTAAAAACCATCAGAATATACAAGTAGTTTAGGTTTTTCTAATCAATATTTTAAATTATGGAAATAGTAAAAAAAGTAATATTTATTGTATTTCTATTACCAGTATTAGCATACTCACAAAAGGACGAAACCCTAAACAAGTTTAAATTTCATGCGACCTCTATTAGTCCACTTTCTGTATACGTATATTCTTTTGAACCTGGAGCAGGAGGAGGATTGGCTTTAAGTGCAGATGTAAGTTTTGAATATTCAAAAAAACATCTTTTTTCACTAGGAGTGGCTACAGGAAGTGAGATCAATATTCTTGGTCCTTCAAATAATTTTGGCGAAATAAATGTTCTTTATGGTAGAGAATTTGCGCTTTCTAGAACGTTGTTTTTCGAAGTTCATGGGGGTGCAGGTTATTTTAATTTTTCTTCTAGATCTGGTTCTAGGGGAACAGAACATATGAGTACTATAGGCTTCCCTTTAGTTACAAAATTGAGAATTATGACGGGATCTCGCTTTTCTTTAGGTGTCCAAATAAAGGGAAATTTTAATAGTATAAAATCATATTATACAGGCGGTCTTATACTTCAGTGGAATCGTAAGCGGTCTAAATAAGTCGTTTGTATACAACTTAAGTCAAATGGAATATATAAATAGTTGAAACTTCAAGAGATTTAAAATTTATAGGATATTCCAAATTGGAAACCAAAGTAATATGGCTTGAAATTACCTATATTATCTGAGTACGGATTAAGTTGGTACTTAAATGCGGGCTCTAGATCAAATCTCCAATTTTTTGAAAAATTGTATTGAGTTCCAAGTCCTAAGTTTAATGCTAAGCTTAAATCTTTAAGGCTAGTCTCTCTTCCTATAAAGATGCTTTTTCCACTATCTGCAGTTGCAAATACGCTATTGTCGGTAAGAACAAATAGGCTTAAACCTGTATTAAAACTCATAGAGACACGTTTGTTTAAGAAACGATATTGATAATCTACAGGGAGCTCTATGTATGATATGTTTTGTTCTATACTTACCACATCATTAGAGTTAAAAAATGCTAGAGCTTCAGGACTAGTATCTATACCACCACCATTATTCTGATTTTGGTTTTGTGGATTAATACCAGAAAGCTGAAAAATGTTGATATTGTTATTTGAAATTAATACTTGGAAATCATCTGTTCTATATTGTAATGGAGCAACTCCAACTCCAAAGCGAATACTAGATTTTTCAGAAAGCTTATAATCAGCACGTACACCATACCCTATAGTTCCGATCGCATCTCTTGGATTGTCTACAAGTCTATTATCTATAGAAGATCCTTTGGTAAGAGAGCCATAACTTAGAATACTTGTATACGGTGAGATTGCAAACTTATAGTTTACAGATTCTTTACGGTCATTTTCTCGCTCTTCTTTTGTTTTTGGAAGTTTAGGAGCTTTTTTTATTTCTGATTTCCCTTCTGCTTTAGCAGTAACAGCTAGAGCCGTTTTTTTAGATACCTCTAATGATTGTATAGAATCTAACCATTTTTGTAAAGTGATTTTGTTTTCTTCTTTTTGAGAAGTAATAGCGTTGACTAACTCTTCTTTTACCTTTGCTTGGTATGCTGTTTTAGCTTCAAGCTCTTTTTGATTTCTTAATTTTTGAGAAGTACTTACCAAAGTTTTTAATACAGCAGCTATAGATGTTTCTTTTTTATTGTTATTTATTGAGCTAGATGCTGTTGTTTGATTTTGTAAAGAACTAGATGTTGCTCTATTATATGAATTGTTTGTTTTTTTGTTCGTACTTGTATTAGCAACCACTGATTGTGATTTTCCTGATGTAGGATTTTCAGGAGATGAAGATGTGTCGTTTGTAGTTGATCTTAATGGATTATCTGTTATTGTAGCGTTAGAAGGTGTTTCTTTAGTAGTTGTTATATCTGTAATCGTTGTTGTTTCTAAAGATGTGCCGCTTGTTGTTTCAGAATCTTTTGTATCTGTAGTTATATCTTTTTGATTAGAAGATGCGATCTGCGTTTCTTCTTTATGTATTGTTTCTTTATTAATAACAAGGGTTTGCTCTTTTGCATTTGTAGTGTCAGGCGTATACCAAGGATGCCAATATAATAACCCTGTTAACATTCCTACAATAAGAAAGCCTCCAAAGTATAACCACAATGGTGCTATTTTCCGATCACTTTTCTGATCTAGTTCTGAAGCAATAGTATCCCATAAGTCAGCACCAGGTGCTTGTTCAAAATCTTTGAACCGCTCATTGAATAATTTACCTATGTCTTTTCTATTACCCATTTACAATTGAGTTTTTTTGGGTGGTTGTATATATTGATGTGATCTTTTCTTTTAAAATTATTTTGGCTCTATGCAAATTTGACTTTGAAGTGCCTACACTAATTCCTAAAATTTCACTTATCTCCACATGCGTATGATTATCTAGTTCATATAGATTAAATACCAATCTATACCTACTAGGAAGTTCTTGAATAAGTGCTAGCATTTGTTGCAGACTTACAGGAGCTTCATCAATATTTAATGTTGTGTCTTCTTTTAAATGTTGGTCTGTTATAGATTCTATATATGGTTCTTTCTTGTAACGATCTATGGCTCTATTTATAGTAATGCGCTTCATCCATCCCTCAAAAGACCCTTTACCATTATAGGTCTTAATACTTTGAAATATTTTTATAAATGAATCTTGCAAATTGTCTTCTGCTTCTGCACGATTCTTACAATACTTTAGACAAAGCGCAAAGAGTTTGTCCTTATACGTATTGTATAAGATCTGTTGTGACTGGCGATCACTTTTTTTGCATTTATCTATAAGTTGGACAAGCTCCAATACGTTGGTTTGTTTTATAATAGACTGTATAATAATAAATGGTTGCGTCATTAAACAAAAAAAAGCCTGATATTTTTAAATATCAGGCTTTTTTTTGTTTGTGATTTACTGTTTAGTAAATCTATATGTTGTTACTGCTGGTGGTCCACAATCTGTTTCTACATCATTTAAGAAGGAGATTAAGAATACAGTATCATCATTAGCATCATAATTTGCAGGACTATCTGTAGGTCCAAAAAAGCCAGCGCCAGAACTACAAGCGCAATTACTTTCTTGTGTAGGGATAATAATTTCTCCACATACAAATAATAAAACAAAATCATTAAGTGAAGAACAGTAATCAGGATAGTTAGTCGTAAAGAAAACACGCTCTGTGTCTGTATTACCTACAGTAACCTCTACAATAGAGCCATCTGCAAAAGTAGGTCCATCTACATAAGGTGTGAGTTCTTCAATTAAATAATCTCCTACAAAAGAGTTGGTGTCTAGATTACATACAACAGGAGTTACATATTGAAATGGAGAATTAAAGAAACCAGCAGTGATAATTCCTCCAGCATTATCTGAAGAAAATGTACGACCATCTGTAAGATTTAAAGCAAATCTAGTTGTAAAGGTATCTCCTCCAAAAAGCGCATCTGGTGTAAGGTTTACAGCACTGATTAATTCTGTAGCTTCTAGCGCAAATTCAAGCCTTGGTAATCCAAATGGTCCATCAAAAAATAAATTAGCAGGAATATTTCCTAAAAAAACTTCTTCAGTAACAGCCATAGATGTATCTCCAGTGTCTGGAGACCCATCTATAAAACTTGTATATACATCTACACTTTCAAGTAAAGAACCTTCTTCTAGATCTTGTTCTTCAAGTATAATTGATAATCTAGCATTATCAGCAATCGTAGTTTGTCCATTTTCTATAGCTATAGGAATAGCGTTTTCTAAGATTTCTATAGTTCTAAGCACAGCTCCAGTTTCTACATTCTCCTGTACAGTGTCAGTTACTTTATCATCACTGTCACAAGAGAATAAGATACATCCGGTAAGTACAGTAAAAAGTAGTTTTCTAATATTCATATGAATTGTTTGTTTAATTAGTTAGCTTTTGGTGAAAAATATTATTGCAAATTTAAAGATAATCTTTTTATAGTTACCTCTCTATTTACTTAATAGACCTATAAATATATAAATGGTTGCGTTATAGACATAAAAAAAAGCAACCTTTATTGTAAAGATTACTTTTAATTGTATGTGTGATAGTATAGTATTGTTTTGATATTTAATTATTTGCCTTTAAAGAATCTTGTTTTTTCTGGTTCATTTTTACAATAGAATCTATCACTTTTTTATCAGTACTACTCATTTCTTGACCATTCTTACTATTGTAATAATAATATATTTTTTGAGTAGTTTGTGTTACTGGGACATCATTCCTATTTACAATAGTATCTAAAGCTTTTGAGTTTTTAGAAGCTTCTTTTGATACACTTATTTTGGAGGCATTTTCTTTGCTTTTAACAGCCACGGTTATAGCTTCTGTTTTGTCTTCTATACGCTCATTTTTTGTTTTAAGGTCAAGATCTTTAGAAATTTGTGTAACAGTATTTTCTTTAAACGTCTCTTGATCTTGATTACGACTAGCGTCTAGGTTTTTTACATCATTGTTTTTAGGGATTGTTGTAGAATGTACAATAGCTTCTATACTCGCTTTATCTTTTTCTATGCCAATAATCTCTTGGCTATCAGTTTCTATAGGAGTTTCTTTTTGAAATACTATTGTATTTTCAGTACTTGTACTCACATAATTAAACATAAATAAAGCACTAATTATGAGGAGTAAACCAACCAATCCTAGTTGTATGTAAAAAGCAAATCGTCTCTTTTTCTTACGCTGTTCTAAAGAATGCTGTATTCTCTCCCAAGTAGCCTCATTAGAAGCTCTTTCTGCCGATTGAAGTTTTGTTTTGATTAAGCTCCCTATATCTTCTTGTGGTTTCATAGGTTTATTGATTCAATATTTTGGTACTAGAAAATGCTAGTATTTTTTCTTTTAAAATTTGTTTAGCACGATGAAAATTAGATTTTGATGTGCCTACAGAAATAGATAGCATGGTAGCAATTTCTTTATGACTATAATCATCCAGTTGATACAAATTAAATACAAGACGATATCTCTCAGGTAATTCTTGTATAGCTTCAAAAATAGCATCAATTGGAATGTCTATATACTCTTTATCTATGGTTACTTCTCTCGAATCACTTTCTATTTGATAGGGTAAGTCTGTTGTTTTTTTCTGTCTAAACTTATCTACCGCTTTGTGAATGGCAATACGTTTTATCCACCCTTCAAAAGACCCTTTATTTTTGTATTTATGGATCGTTTCAAAAATCACAATAAAAACATCATGTACATTATCTTCAGCCTCAGCTTTATTTCTACAGTATTTTAGGGACGAAGTATAGACCAAGTCCTTGTACTTTAAAAATAATAACCTCTGTGCTGCTAGATCATTTTTTTTGCATCCAGCAATGAGTTGTGTTTTGTCCAAATGATTTGTTATTCCGTTTATAGCTATTAAACTTACCTTAATAGTCTAGTAAAAAGTAAAAGGTTGCGTCAGGTATGCATTAAATGTATATAATTTTGCTTTCGCGAAAGCGTATATCACCTCTTTACTATTCAAAATCTAATGCTTCTGAAGCGCTTATCAGGTATTCTAACGCTTGAATCTTTTTGTGAATTTTATTAAAGAACGCATTCCTTTCCTTCTCCCCAGCGGTATTTAATAACTTAGAGTGCTGTAATTGCTTGTCTAGGTATGTTTTTGCGTGATCACAGGTAATTCTATCTGATGTGCGATAGTAAGATAATAAAGTAAAAGGAATGTATAATGACTGCTGATCTTCTACTTGCGCATAAATATTATTGTTCATTAATAATAATTCATTGTAATAGAACATATACGTAGGATCAGTAACCACTCTTTGAGCAATGTTATTGATGGTCTCTTTAAGACTTGCCGTTATTGTTAAGGCATCTTTTTCTGTAAGATGTCCTGCTTTAAAGTAAAAGTGAATTTGCTTTAATGTCCCATTAATAGTGGTTAAATCCCATATTTCGGTAATCGGTAAGTCTTCATATAAGGCACCAAGACGTTTTGCTATTTGTTGTACACTTAAGCTTGGTGTAAAATGGCTATAACTGACAGAGTGAAAATTTGGGTCCAATAATTTTAACCAAACATATATTTTAAAGCGCATCATAATATTGCTTTTTAAATCATAAAAAATAGGGATATCCTTTGCTGAGTATATGAGCTTACAACCTTCTTTGCCTAATAAAGGCGATAGGTTATTATAAGAGTTTTCAAAGTATGCTTTTAGTTCCTCTTCATTATGTATAGCTGTCGTCTTCTCTACAGAAACCCAATTACTTTCCTTACTAACAAATAACTTGTCTATAGAGAGTTTAAAATGTTTGGCAAGTGTAATGCTTTCAGATAAGGAGAGTTTACTTTTTAGACTAGTTCTCCTGTGAGCTGCATCATAGCTTATATCTAGAGCAGCAGCAATAGCCTCTATGAGCGAAGTGTGAGCTGGCAATACCTGCTTGATTTCGTTTAAGAAAAGATCTTGTTCCATACGATCAAAGATATGTTTTTTGTGATTATCACAAAAAATAATCGTATTCCTTGTGTTTTGACAAATTTAATATGTGAATAGTGCAATAGTTTTGAATCGAATTAAAACACAAACACTATGAAAACATATTTTATCGTACTACTGAGCTTATGCACTTATATGGGTATTGCTCAATCTGATTCAACAGCTACAAAAACAGTGACCAATGAATATTGGGAATATGAGAGGGTTTTACATCCTGCTAAATTTGAAATTGGGGGAGGGTTTTTTATACCACAAGGGAAACTAGCTACCTTTATTAAGCCATCTCCGTTTATAGGTGTAGAAATATACATTCCTACAAAACGAAACAAATCTATTACAGCCGTATTTCAATTTGTACTTCCCTCTCAAGAAGATCAGTTTATTATACAGAATCCAAATACTATAGACGGAGTAGAAGCCGTTTCAAGTGACCTTATTATAAATACATTTTTGAGATTTAGCCAAAACCTAACTCCAATAGATAGTCCTAGTAAACTTGAATTAGGATTAGGAGTCGGAATTTCTACAATGCTTGTTCAGACACCCTTTAGTTTTTTTAATGACGATGATGAAAATGCAAGTAGGGGATTGGTCTCTTTTTTAATAGCACCAGGATTACATTGGAAGTTTAAGCCTACAAAAAATAGTGATCTCACCATTGGAGCAGATCTTCAATATTCACCTTATAAACTTAAAGGTGCTTTGGAGCAAGATCTTGGCGGACTAGCCATTTCTCCAAAAATCTTATATCGATTTTAAGAGCTATATAAACAAATAAACTCCGAAGTTTTTTGAAATAAAAGCTTCGGAGTTTACAGTATGAAATTAATTTTACAGATATTATTCTACTGGTGTAATAATACTGAAGTCACCAATAAGCCCTCCACTAATTCCTGTATTATTTATAGAAAATATACGCCCATCAGTAAGAACAAGTTCAAATCGTATAATATATTCATCTCCTGTAGCAATACCTTCTAATGAATTATTTGTGCTAGTTAGGAAGTCTTGTGTTGGGACAATAAGATTATATCTAGGGAAACCATCTGGACCTATACTGAAGGTAGTGGCTTCTATAGCTCTTAAAAAAATTTCTTCTCTTACAATTGCATCAGTGCTATCTCCTGCATTATCTGTATTGTCTAAAAAAGTTATGTAGACATTAAAAGTATCTAATAGACCTCCATTTCCTGAATCTCTATATTCTAAATTAGTCTCGAGCCCACCTTCTAGACTATCACTAAAAATGGTATTATCTGTAATGGTAATAGCTTCTATAAAAGCTCCATTATCAAAACTATCAGCAATGACGTTAGAATCATCGCTACTACAACTATATAAGATTATTGTTGCAAGTGTGAGTAAAAGTGTGTTTTTTGTTTTCATAGAATTTTTTGTGCAAATATAAAATAATGGTAACTCATATCAAAAATTGCTTTTGAGTATGAAAGAGTTAAAAAAGAATATGTAAAATAAATCCTTATTTTTTTTATTTAAATGTAGAAATACTCTAAAAATACAAAAGCGATTACCTATACAAGTAATCGCTTTATTTATAGTGTGTTTTGTAAATTTATTCTACAGAAGTTACAATATTGAAGTTGCTAATAAGGCCTCCGTTATTTCCCGTATTATTAGTAGAAAATACACGTCCATCAGTAAGTGTAAGTATAAAACGTGTTATGTATTGATCTCCAGAAGCAATGCCATCAAGTGTGTTATTTGTAACATCTAAAAAGTCCTGTGTTGTAATCAAAAGGTTATGTACAGGGAAATCATTATCCCCATTAAAAAAATCAGTTTCCTCTACAGTTCTTAATAATATTTCTTCAAGTACTGCATTGCTGCTATCTCCAGCGTCTTCTGTATTGTCTACAAAAGTGATATATACATCTAATTTGTCTAATAAGGCACCATTTTCTGCATCCCTATATTCTAAATTGATATCTACCTTTCCGTCTAGGTTATTATCAAAGACAATATTGCTTGTCGTGTCTGCTATAGATATAATAGCACCATTATCAAAACTGTCTGGAAGTACATTAGAATCCTCATCAGAGCTACAGCTCCATAAAGTGATTGTTGCAAGCGTAAGTAATAGTATTTTTTTAATTTTCATAAATGTTTTTTTTTATTGATGAGAGCAAATTACTAAAGAAATATAGTGTGTAAAAGAAAAGCGATGGTAACTATTATCGGGAATTACTTTGGAGTAACGGAAAAGCCTCAAAAGGCACTGTAAAATACTTATTTGTATTGGTATGTAGGGTTCTTTTGAAAAGAAATGTTTTTTTGCTTAATGAAGTAATTAAGGCTTGCTTTGTAAATATTGCAAATTAAAAATATTGATTCTGTTATTTTTTCAAAGGATTTTAGAAAATTCAGAAGTAGCTTAGTGCTGTCTAATTAAACTTGAGAATGATGAAAAATAGATATTGCTTACTATCTATTTACAGTTTTAGATACCGAGAATTTACTCATTACCATTCAGAAGTGGGAGCGGTGTTGATATATAAAAATGAGTAAGAAGATGAATTGTTGTTTATATAATTCCGCTTTCGCGAAAGCAAAAAAAGAAACAAGCTACCATCCTTAGAGCGGAGCCTTAAAAACTGATCCTATCTACAGTAATAAATAAGATTTCAACACAAATTTTAGGATACTATGACATGCATAGTTGAAGTAGAGAATTATCAAAAATAGTAGCGGGATTAAGAAATTACTAATACTATTTTGGACTAATCTGATTTAAAAAAAATAGTGTAATGGATATTTTTGAAAGAATACAACACAATAATGGACCCATAGGAGAACTTCAAAATAGTATTGAAGGAAAATTTGCATTTCCCAAATTTGAAGGGAAAATCTCTAATCATATTTCGTTTAATAATGAGAAGCTTATCTGTTGGAGTTATAATAATTATTTAGGATTAGCAGGTTCAAATGAGATTAATGATATAGATGCTTTTGCACAGAAAAAATGGGGAATGACCTATCCTATGGGGTCTAGAATGATGACTGGCGATACTTTTTTACATGATGAATTTGAAAAAAATATTGCCCAGTTTATACATATGGAAAAAGCATTGTTGCTCAATTTTGGATATCAAGGAATGGTCTCTGTGATTGATTCATTATTGTCTTCTAATGATGTTGTCATTTCTGATGAACAATGTCATGCCTGTATAATTGATGGGATAAGATTACACCGAGGTAAAAAACTAATTTTTGAACATAATGACATTGAAAGCTTAGAACAAAAACTAAAGGTTGCTCAAGAAATTACATAAAAAACAAAAGGAGGTATTCTTGTGATTACAGAAGGTGTGTTTAGTATGTCTGGTGCCCAAGGTAAACTTAAAGAAATATGTTCTCTAAAATCAACCTATGATTTTAGACTCTTGGTTGATGACGCACATGGATTTGGAGTCATGGGGCCAAAAGGTAATGGAACCGTTTGTGCAGATGGTTTAGAAGAAAAAGTTGATTTATACTTCACAACCTTTACAAAATCTATGGCCTCTTTTGGAGCAATCATTGCGGGTAAAAAAGAGATTGTTAACTATTTTAAATATAATTTACGCTCTCAAATGTTTTCTAAATCATTGCCAATGCCCATAGTTTATGGATTAAATGAACGGTTGAAGATTATTGGAAAAGCTCATGATAATAGAAAAAAACTTTTTGAAATAACAGATTTGATTCAAGGTGGTTTAAGAAAGAGAAACCTTCTTTCTGATGAGGTTAATAGTTATATTACACCCATTTATTTTAATATAAAATTAGAAGACGTATGTAACATTCAAAATGAGCTGGTCTATAGTCATGGCGTTTTTTGTTCTATCATTATTTATCCTGTTGTACCTAAAGGATGCGTTATTTTTCGAATAACGCCAACAAGTCTACATACGAGAGAAGATGTTAATGATACGCTACAATCATTTGATGCTGTATTTAAAAAGTATATAAAATGAAAGCAAAAAGCATATTTCCTAAAGAACCAGATTTCTTTTATAAAGACGTCTGTAAAGAAGTTCAAGATTATTTTGAAGCCAATAATATTAATAAACACGGTAATAACTCTCTTGTAGTTAAGTATTTATTAATCAAAGTGCTACTTGTGTTTTTTTATATGCTTATTTTTTATTTTCAAAATAGTTATGGGGTATTTGCACTTTTTGTTATTCTTGGCCCTTTAAGTATTATTCTGGCAATAAATATTTCTCATGATGCTATTCATGGAGTAGCGCATTCTAACAAATGGATAAATTCATATTTTACAATACAAATGGATTTAATCGGGGCAAACTCATATGTTTGGAAGAAAAGGCATCAATTTGGACATCATATATTTCCTAATACTTTAGGGAAAGATCCTGATTTAACCCAAACAGATATTGTCAAAATTTTACCTAAAGCTACATATAGATCGTATCATCGATTTCAACATATATATATGTGCCATTTTTGTATTCGATATACACCATAAATTGGATTTATATTCGAGATTTTACGGACTTCTTTTCAAAAAGATCTTTAATAAAAAATATTCCTAATCAAGAATATATCAAACTTGTAGCTTTTAAATTATTATATATTACTATTTTTATTCTATTACCACTTTTATTTACATCATTATCGGTAGTCCAAGTATTATTGGGTAATTTATTGATGCATATTTCTGCAAGTTATTTTTTGACATTAGCACTTGTACCTTCTCATGTTTCTGAAAACTCAGTTTTTGTAGTACCAGATAGTGATGGTAGAATGCCTTATTCTTGGGCACATCATCAGGTTATAACAACAGCAGATTTTGCTACAAATAGTCGATTAACAACTTGGTTGTTAGGGGGATTTAATCACCATATTGCTCATCATCTTTTTCCGAAAATCTCTCATGTACATTATCCCAAAATGACTCCGATTATAAAGCGGTTAGCAAAAAAATATAAACTTGAATACAATCATGAAAATAGTGTTTTTCATGCATATGTATCACACTATAATTTATTGAAGAAAAATGGAAAACAAGAAACCACAATTTTCTGATGCTGAGATATTACATTACAAAAAGTTAATCAGTACTAGATTTATTGAAAATCCAAGAATGTCTTTGTTGTTTAATAAAGACAAAAAGAGTTTTAAAAAGAATATTTTCAATTTAGTTGATTACTGCTTTCATGTAGCTTTAAATCTTGATGGTGTTTATGTTGCAGAGAACAAGAAAACTATTGTAATGTATTATGAGAATACTAAACTGAAAAAAACTTTAAGCGATTATTATAGGTATTTTAAAGTAGTAAAAGGGGTTCCTATTTCTAATTTAAAAAGGATATTAAGTAATGAGAAAAAAATCAAAAGGCATAAACTAAAACTAGACAACTATATATATGTTTGGTTCATTGCACAAGAAGAAGGTTACGGAGAATTAGATGGGTTAAATGAAATCAATAAAATGCTTTTTAAACTTTCTAATACAACCCAACTACCTATTCTTTTTGAAGTATCAGATATTAGATTAATACGGTTTTATAAACATGTTGGTTTTGATGTGTACAAGAAACTTGTAATAGGAGAAGAAACTATTTATTTTTTTGCCGATAAAAAAACGCTGGAAAATTATAATAATTAAGGCTTCAGTTATTTGCAATGAGCTTTTTTAAAGGAAGTATGGACTCGGTTAATTATTGAATAAAAAAAGAGGCTATCTCAATGAGATAGCCTCTACTATATTAATAGTGTAAGAAATTAATCTTTATTTCTATCATTGCTACGGTTATCACGACTTCCTCTGTTGTCACGACTTCTGTTATCTCTTCCTCCACGATCATTATTTTCTCTTGGTGGACGAGCGACATACCCTTCAGGTTTATCCATAAGTGCTTTACGAGATACTTTCTCTTTGCGAGTACGCTTGTCTATACCGAAGTATTTTACGTCAAGCTCTTCACCCATTGAAAGTACATCAGAAGCATTCTCAGTACGTTCCCAAGCGATCTCAGAAACGTGAAGTAATACTTCGTTTCCTGGAGCGTCTAGGTACTCTACTACAGCACCAAAATCAAGCATCTTGATCACTTTCACCTTATAGGTATCACCTACAGTTGGCTTAAATGTGATAGAATCAATCTTAGCAAGTACTTGGTCAATTCCTTCTTGTCCTGTTCCTAAGATCTCTACAATACCTTCTTCTGTTACTGGATCTTCGTTTATAACGATCGTACATCCAGTTACTTTCTGAAGTTCTTGTATCACTTTTCCACCAGG
>JBLHOX010000040.1:0-13092 GCA_047623725.1 Dokdonia sp.
AAAGTTCCTAAAAATGGGTACGCGATACCCTCTTATAATCAATCCTTGGATGTCATGAAGAGGAATCGTTTTTGGATGATTTTTAATTGTAGAAATTTCTTGAATCATCGATTTTACACTATTTTTATTAAGGGTATTTTCTTTTTTTGCAGTCATTGTTAAGATGATTTAGAATTAAAATCTGTTTGCTGAATATTAGAATTAAGAAATAGTATCTTCTTTAATATTGGTATATAATGCACCTCGACGTTTGGCATCCTGTATAATTTGAACCACAGTGATAAGCGGATAGGCGGAAACAAAACTTGAAGTTGGTTTATCATGCCTACGAACATACTCGCTGAACCCAAGAATATTCTTTTGTGCAGGGATTACAGGGAAATCTTTTGGTTTCACCATAAAGGAGACAAGCGTATTGAAAACAGTATATGTAATCTGACAAAAATCATTCAAGTAGTCATCAAAATTATTATCGTAACTCGTAACCAGCAATAATTCTTTATAATAACAGTTTAGCTTACCATCAGTGAGATCTGAGGGTTGAAAAAATTTTTGAAAATCTTCTTTAATGGGAACATAATCGCCTTTATCTAGCTTCACTTTATCTACAAAATTGAATCGTGCAAAATGGACGGTAAGCACATCTGCTAAACTTCCCTTTCCTGTTCCTAATGTAACTTGCAGAATAATAAAATTACTCAAGTAATTTGGGATGTTTCCACTCCTTGGATCTTCAATAAAAGGATTCACTTTTACTACCAGATCATCATTAATCTGTAATTGAAGATTTAATGGGTTTGAAACAAGGGTTCTTCCTTCTGAGTTGGTTTTTTGCATGATCGTAAACTTAGTTGCATAGTACTAATGTGTACTGCCTATCCCGAAAGTATGCATCAAAACACTTTTTATTATAGGTATATCTACCTGATTATTAAAACAAGTATTAATATAAGTGTATTCACTTATTTAAAACTGAAACGTAGGACAGGTTCAACAAAAAATCAAGAGTGTGTACAGATGTATAACACGGTATTAGTATCTTCTAGTTGTTGTGGGTTCGCTTTCGCGAAAGCGTATATAGCAGCACTCCAAGTATACTACCTACTTATTAGATGACAGTAAGATGATTCCATATTAAAAGCTAGTATGCTAGTATTATATGGATTTAGGATACTGTTATTTTAGACCTATCATTATGTGAAATAGCCATTACCAAACGCTCGATTGTGTTTAAAATAAATTGTAGTAAACAACTCACTTTAAACACAATTATTCAATGCTTGTCAACATCTTTAAAGAGTGACTCTTATAGCGTTATTTTGTAATCCAAACACGTATGATCACTCCATTTTTAGCGGCTGGTCGGACATCATTCCCTTTACGGGCTTTATAATCTATAGTTACCGTATAGTCATTATTGAACGCATCACGCAAAATTTGTAACATTCCGTTTCTAACCACTTTATTATTGTCATTTCGTAGTTGAAAACCAAAAGCCTTACCAGGTTTATTTTTAAATTTAATAATGACTTCTGCATCAATTTGATCATTAGCAGGCCCATACTTCCCACCTACATCATGAACTCTTAGAAAACTTAATTTCCCAGACGTCTGTCTGATTTGAGCAAAAGAGCTCATGCTTATTAGAAAAAAAGAAACAAATAATAGTCTGATTAATAATTGATTTTTCATGATTCGTTATTTTAAAATATTAGTTATTTGTAGGTTTTAAATAAACCTCTCTTTATAAAACCAACATTTTAGTATCGATTATTATAATGATGCAAAACTATACGATTAACAGTGTAAGCTAAGAGGGCTTTACTCCCTTTTTTTAAAGGATGAAAACCCCTCTTTTTAAGGTGTTATGTAGCAAATTTCCATTCCGTAGACACGCCTACCTCCCTCCTATCCTTGAGCTATACTCAAGAAAGACTAGTTTCGCGAAAGCGTATCTAGCAGCACTCCACCTATAGAAATCACTGTATACCTCTTCTATCTTATGTATTCTTTCGTCATTATAAGTATTATATTTACAAGAGTCACTTCTTAGGTGTATTATATAAATAGTTATGAATCAACCTGATAAAATTTTTCCAGAAAAGTTATTTGCTTGCTGGCATCCCGTTGGCTATAGTCATGAAATTAAAGCAGACGAACCATTTGGCAGCATTCTCTTAGATGAAGCTATTGTTATTTGGCGTACTTCTGATGGTGGTGTACATGCGATGCGTGATCTCTGTATTCATCGTGGCACAGCGCTTTCTTTAGGGTGGATTAAGAATGATTGTCTGGTTTGTCCTTATCACGCTTGGGAATATGATAAAAAAGGAGATTGTGTATTTATTCCGCAATCACCCAATACAGAAATACCAAGTAAAGCAAAGACTCCTACGTATCATTGTCAAGAAAAATTTGGTTTGATATGGGTTGCCATAAAAGAGCCTATATATGATCTTCCAAACATTCCTGAATATGAAAATAGTGATTGGAAATTGGTCAATACAGGTCCTTTTAATTGGAATAGTGATAGCTCAAGGCAGGTAGAAAACTTTACAGATTTTGGTCATTTCCCATGGGTACATCCTGGTTTATTAGGAGATCCTAAAAGACCTGAAGTTCCAGATTGTAAAGTCACCATAGAAGATGCTGTGCTACATTATTCTGTAGTTCGTCCAGAAGCGACCAATAGTGACGATTTTCCCGTTTTTGCAAATGAAGACGTAGTCAAACCTGAACGAAGAAGTGTGTATGAATTACATCTTCCTTATACGATTGTACTACGATTAGGTTGGGGAGGTGAAAAAGGAATGGTCTATTTCTTTACGTCACAACCTATTTCTCAAAACAAATGTAGAGGTTATTGTATCATTGGACGAAATTATAATCATGAAGAACCAGATACCATTTTACAAGATTTTGAGCAAGTTATCTTTGATCAAGACAAGCGTATTGTAGAGTCTCAAAGGCCACACCAAGTGCCTTTTGATTTTACAGAAGAACTACATTTAAAATTTGATACTGTTGCCATGAATTACCGAAGAGCCATGAAAAAACAAAAATTAGATTATTAAGTTTTCACTAAAAAATGTAAGCCATATATGGCATGTGTTCTAGTTCAGGATGTTCATCAAATGTATACCATTAACAAACTCACGTATGAAAATTTTCTATTTTTTTCTATTTTTAAGTATATCTCAATTAAGTGTACATGCCCAAAATACTATTTTGATAAAAAATGTGAATGTTTGGGATGGCACGAGTGCAGATTTACATAAAAATGTCGATGTTCTTATTCAGGAAAACCTAATTATAGACGTAGCAAAGAATATTACAATCCCCAAAGGAGCTACGATTATTGATGGAACAGGTAAAACCTTAATCCCTGGACTTTCTGACGTACATGTACATCTAGCATTAACCATGGGAATGAGTAAAATCAGAAATGAAGAAGATTGGATGTATATAGCCGTAAGAGCATCTAAATCTGCAGAGAATTTTTTAATGTTAGGCTTTACAACGGTTCGTGATTTAGGAGGGCCATCTTTTGGTATAAAAAAAGCTGTAGATGAAGGTTTAATTCCTGGACCACGTATTTATCCTTCTGGAGCATTTATTAGTCAAACATCAGGTCATGGGGATTCCAGAAATCGTAATGAACCTAGCACATATTGGTTTGGAAATCAAATGCATCCTATAGATGCGCTTGGTTGGTCATATGTTGTTGATGGGGAAGCAGAAGTATTAAAAGCATCTCGAGAAAATTTAAGAAAAGGAGCGACGCAACTTAAGGTGATGGCGGGTGGTGGTATTGATTCTGAATTTGATCCTATTCACTCCATACAATTCACTTCTAAAGAGTTAGAAGCAGCGGTTCAAGCTGCTGCCGATTGGGATACGTATGTTGCAGTTCATATTTACAATGCAAAAGGCGCTATACGTGCCTTAGAAGCAGGTGTTAAATGTCTAGATCATGGACACTTAATAAACGAAGGCGTGGTGAAATTAATAAAAGAAAAAGATGCTTGGTTAGTACCACAAGCCTTTTGGACGACTGCACCCGCAGATTTTTGGGCGCCAGGAATGGATGAGATTCCTCCAGAGTTACATAAAAAACTTACACCTGTCTTAGAAGGAACTGTTAATGCTATGAATCTTGCCAAAGAGTATGGAATAAACATCGGTTTTGGAACAGATGCGTATGGATCTTTAGGTTTTGAAGCGCTGGCTTTAACAGAGTTTACGGCACGTACACGTTGGTTCACACCACTAGAAGTATTAAAACAGGCAACCTCTGAGAATGCCCGTTTATTGTCTTTATCTGGTGAAACAAATCCTTATACTGAAGGTGCATTAGGAGTTATTAAAAAAGGTGCTTATGCCGATTTATTAATGTATGACAGTAATCCTTTAGAAAATATTGAGGTCATCGTAAACTATGAGGAACATTTAAAGTTGATCATGAAAAATGGAAAGATATATAAAAATGAACTTTAAAATTCATTCTATATACATTTCCACTTCACTCCCATTCTCGACTAATTCTTTTCTTATGTATACGCTTTCGTACTTCGATAAACTCAGCATAAACTTCTGAGTCGTTACCACTCCTAGAAAGCGTATACACATGTCTTTGAATTTTTAAAAAAGCAATTAAACCACTACTTAGAGGCACATTTCTTTGCAAATGAAGTCAATCGAACCATATCAAAAAAGCGTCCTGTTTCTCCTTTCATCACCCCAATAATGCCGTGTGATGCTATTAGCATTCTGTTTATAGGTTTCTTTTCTTCTATAGACATTGTTTTGATCATTTCCTTTGCTTTTTGAAACCCTTGAGTTTCGTACACCTCTAAAACCGATACCGCATTTTCCTCGTCGGTTATTTCTCTATATTTGGGTGTATAGCCCAATTGCTTAATCATAGTCTCTGCTACAGCCCAAGTAGACCAAGGGTTCTGCCCTGTTACTAGGTTTTTATCATAACTCACTTTTTCTAAATACATAGCACCTTCATTAAAGCGTGCTCCTTGGGCTGTGATCTTATCCTGAAGTAGAAACGGAAATATCAACGCTGCATCAGATATCAATAGCAATTCCTCTTTATTTGTAAATCCGCTTACCTTTCTATTTTCCAAAAGTGGACGACCATTGTCTAGTGTTACGTTTACCAACGCTGCTGGCCCATGACACACGGCACCAATGACTTTGTTAGCGTTCTGGTAATTGCTTAAAATAGCTTGGATGTCTTTATTGTCTGGAAAATCAAACATAGCTCCTTTTCCACCTACAAAAAATATTGCTTGATACTCATCGGCGATAGCGTTGCTTATAGTAATGGTATTACTTACTTTAAATTGAGCCTCAGCATCGTTTAAAAATGCGTAGTCAAATGGTCCCATATCATCATCATCTACCACCACAGGCGCCTTTCCTCCTAAGGGACTGGCTATATCTACCTCAAAACCATTTGCTTTGAATACATAATAAGCACGTGAAAGCTCTGTTAATTCATACCCAGTACTTTTTTCGCTACTTCCCATGACATCGGTACTTGTCACTACCGTTAAAATTTTACCACGTATAGGTTGGACATTTTCAGATACATAAGGCAAATCTTTTACCGAAATGGTTTCTAATGTTATATCCTTAGATGGAATAAGACTCATAAACCAAACTCCAAACAAAAGAAGTATTAGAACTAAACTACCAATAGTGACTAATGTCCATTTAAGAACACGATATTTTTTAAACATAAATTTTCATTTTAAATTTTAGGCTAAATAAAATAAAGCCATTGAAAAATGCTGTTTAAATGATAAATACGTCAGAGTAGTCTATTATTTTGACACTTCTAAAGCTTTAAAAATCAATGGATAATCGTATTTCTATAGTTTGATGGTGTTATTTTTTCAAATTTCTTAAAAGCTGCATTAAAAGAAGAAAGGCTATTAAAGCCCGTATCATAAGCAATGGAAGAAATCGTGTACTTTGAAGATTTTTGATCGCTAAGAATTTCTTTCGCTTTTTGTACTCTATAAAAATTGATAAGGCTATTAAAATTCATTTGAGCATAGTTATTAATACTTGCTGAAATGATATGCTTGCTATACCCTGTTAAATCTCCAAGTTTATTCAAAGATATATCTGGATGCATAAAAATATCATCTCTTTCCAATACCGTTATGATTTCCTGATAGACAAGAGAACTCTCATCAGTGGTTTCAAATGATTTTGAGGTTAATGTATGAATCTTTAATTTATACGCTACAAAAGTAAGCGTGTATATACTTACACTATACACAAGCGGGCCAGTGATATAAGGAACTTGGTCTTCAAAAATATTTAAGACATAAGAAATCCAAATAAAAGTAATTCCAATTAACACATACCGTAACCAGGTAAGTATACTTTCTTGTGGTTTTGTTTTTTTTGTTTCTAATATGGATTGATTAAACCTATAAAGAGTCATGATTGCGGCACCGATATAGAAAGCTAGATGAATGTAGATACCAATGAGAAGTATGTATGCCCAATGTTTTCCGTTTTCTACAAACCAATGTTCTGAAAGAAAGGGACTCAATATAATAACAAAGAGAAAGGGAATACCATGCAAATACGTATATCTGTATATTTTAAAATTGGGGCGGAGTAATGAATGTACGTACCCATAAAGTACAGGTCCAATTAATAGAAGCATTGATAGACCTAAGAAAATAAACAAAAGTTCTAAATCTTCACTAAACTGAAGTACAATAGATTTCCCTATCCTAAATGCCATTAATAACAATAGAATGGCTAATAACACATCTGATTGGGTTCTTTTGCTTTTGATGAACTTAAAATAAATAGATAAGGTTAATCCGTGAATTAATCCAGCACCACAAATAATAATAAGAAGAATGTCTATCGTATTCATACATAAAAATTAGCTCTGTACATAAAACGATTGTGTCTTTGAATTGTTACAGATATATAGGTAGACTGAAATTCGATTTTTCAATTATTACGTGTGAATTTATAAATCCGTCAGCGTAAATAATAATCTTAGTATAGATTCACTTTTAATATGCATTACTTAGTGTATAATTAAATTCAAGTCATTTCAAAATGAAATTAAGATTCATAAATCCAAAACATTACTATCAAGAATTCTTAAAACTCATACATTATATTCTAAACCCTGTTTATATAGAATCAAACAATAATACGATCCTTCATAAGGTTAAGGGAACTTGGAATATTTTTATAATCAAAACAGTGTTAACCATCATTAGTAGTGTTTTAGTTACTTTAATTATTAACCCTGTAAATCAAAGAACCATAAGGTGGAGTGAAATATATTCCATGGGGACTATATTTTTGTTGAGTATTATCATTCTTCCTTTACTTGAAGAGATATCCTTTAGAATGTCATTGAGATTTAGACCTGTTTATTTAGTTTTAACATTAGGAGTTTTAACGTATTATGGAGTCACTAAAATGGTGTATCAAACTAATTTGAGTACTACAGATAATCACTTTAATGTTCGCGTTTTAATTAGTGTGATAACGATACTTATCTCTTATGTTTTAGTCTCTCAACCCAAAATTAAAAATCATTTGGAAAGGTTTTGGAAAGTTCATTTTAAATGGATTTTCTACTTTTTCTGCATCACGTTTGCTTGGATGCATATTTTAAATTATGAAATGAATTTAAAACACCTACTACTACTCCCATTAATTACATTGCCCAAATTAGTATCTGCCATTTCTTATGGATACATTAGAATGCATTATGGGTTTATATACTCATTAGGACTCCATATGTGCTGGAATAGTATGGGGTTTATGATGAGCTTATTTTCTTCTGTAGGAGCAGATTAGATGAGTAGTCCACATTCCTATACCTCTCCTATCGGCGCTTTAGTCAAAGACTGTTGCCAATTTTTTTTCCTATGTAACAATAAAGATTATTGAGTTCTGAAAGGTTTGATCTATACGCTTTCGCGAAAGCGTATACCGTCTTACCATACTGCGAGTTTAATTTCACTACCTTAAACACTATATCCGTGTAAGAGATATGTAATCTTAAAAAATAACAAATGGCCGAGCAGAAAGACTTAGATTTTACGTATACCACTATCGATGAGATATTTCGTTTAAGTATGGGAGAAACTGGTGATTATAGCGGAGCCAAATACGATGGTGATTTCTCCATGTCATTGGAAGAAGCACAAAAAGCAAAACATAAATTTATAGCAGATAGCTTGAACATCACTAAAGGATCCAACGTTCTTGACATGGCATGTGGATGGGCTCCCTTTATACGATATATTGTAAAAGAAAGAGGCGCAGACGCAATAGGTTTGACACTCTCACAAGGACAGGCAGATGCATGTCAGAAAAATGGGTATGATGTCAAAGTGAAAGATTGCCGTTATATAAAACCGGCCGACTTTGGAACTTTTGATGCCGTTACCTGTATAGGAGGATTGGAGCATTTCTGCTCGGTTGAAGAATGGCAAGCGGGTAAACAAAAACAAGTGTATAGCGATTTTTTCAAAACGCTTTATGATCTGCTACCAGTTGGAGGACGCTTTTATATGCAAACGATGGTCTTCGGAAAGAATATGATCGAATTTGAAGAGTTGGATGTAAATGCCGAAAAAGGGTCTACGGCTTATATTATGGCACTTATGGTAAAACAATTCCCAGGATCTTGGCTTCCTTATGGTCCAGAAATGGTTATTGAATGTGCAACACCCGGATTCAAATTGATATCCCAAAGTAGCGGACGCTTAGATTATATTGAAACTATTGCCCAATGGCGGAAGAAATTCAGAAAATTTAATCTTAAAAAATACTGGCTGTATCTATCGCTCATTCCAAGATATTTCACGGATAAGGAGTTCAGGCATCTAGTCGCTGTCTTTAAGGTAAGTCCTAATAGGGTTTGTTTTGAAACAGAAGTGATGGAGCATTACCGTTTGGTTTTTGAGAAGGTGTAGTCATACCTTTATCTTAGACACAAAAAAACCATCAATAAAGATGGTTTTTTATAAATCATAAATGTAGAGTTGGTTATATTAAGCTAAACGTACTTTTACAGCACTTAGCCCTTTCTCACCTTGCTCTACGTCAAATGTTACTTGATCGTTTTCTTTAATATCATCTATAAGATTTGTTGAATGTACAAAGACGTCCTCATCAGAATCTTTTATGTTTATAAAACCAAATCCTTTTGCATTATTGAAAAACTTTACGGTACCTTCTTTCATAGTATTTGCTTTATTAGAATGTAATAATTTATTTATAAGTTGTTTAATCATGTTTTCTATTGTTTAATTATACCCGATATTCATTGCTTTATGCAATAGCGGCTACATTTTTCTTTTCTTCTTTTTTTCCTAACATGCGCAGCATCTTTGTATGGTCCCATATCGCATGGAATAGAGATTTTTTAACGTGATATGGCATTCCGAATTCTTCTGCTGTATCCGATACAATTTTTGTTAGGTTCTTATAGTGTACATGGCATACATCTGGAAGCACGTGATGTTCTACTTGGTAATTTAAGCCTCCTATCAACCAAAACAATACTTTACTGTTTGGAGAAAAATTAGTCGTCGTAGCAAATTGATGTGCATACCAATTATCATTCATCATTCCTTGCTCATCCGGAAGTGGAAACTCATTAATAGACATAATATGTGCTACTTGAAAAATGATACTCACTAAAAGCCCTGTCACAAAATGCATACTTATAAATGCCAATAGGATGACCCACCATGAAAAAGGAAGCATCACCATAGGTAGCACCAATGCATACGAATAATATAAAAGTTTCCAACCAATCATACTGATCAGTGTGTTTCTATACTCATTTTTTTTATCTAAAAAGCCCATATCCCTATAGCGTTTTAGGCGTACAAAATCTTTTGTAGTAATCCATGATATTGTTGAGATACCGTAGAAAAACCATATATAAATGTGTTGAAATTGGTGTGCCCAGTAATGCTTTGCATGTGGAGAGAATCGCAGGAAGAAAGGCGCATTCAGATCATCATCTGCATGTTCTATATTCGTATAGGTATGATGCAACACATTGTGTTGTATTTTCCAAACGGTTGCATTGGCTCCTATAAGATTAAAACTATATCCTAAAAACCTATTCATCTTTTTACTTTTTGAATATGACCCATGAATGGCGTCATGCATAACTCCCATTCCAATACCTGCCATTCCAAAACCGCTTAGAATGTATAGCATAAAAAGTAACCCACCATTAGTTACCATACCAGATCCGAGTATGAGTAAAGGCACAAAAAATAAGGAAACCATACAAACGGTCTTTATCACCATGGAGGTGTTTGCGTTTCGGCTCTTATTATTCGTTTTAAAATAACTATTGACCCTTTTTCTTAATGTTTTAGAAAAATCAGGGTGAATGTCTCTGGAAAATTTAGGATGATCGATACGATTGCTTTTTTGATGTTTACTCCTTCAAAACCAATACTTATCAAGTAAAGGAACTATTGACAATTCCTCTCTCTATCTACAAGGTATTGAAGCCTTTTGACATTCCAGATGATGTACACTGAAGACGTCTATTAAAAAAATGAAGAAAGCAAAAGATAGTTAAGATGGTTAGAAATTAAAAAAGTAGCGCTGTCTATAAGTTTAATCCTACAAAGGTAGGTTAAATTAGTGTCGGTTGTTAAAAAATGTAATACAGTGAATATCCATCACACCTAAGGTTCTTCTATGGAAAATATCCCCTATAGACCATTTATTTTAGTTGCTAGCAGTTTATCGATCAACTCTTCTTTGGTAAGGTGATGAAAAATGGTATGTACTTTCTCTGATAATTCTGGACTAATATCTCTATTTGGCTTTGTTTTAAAGATCTTTTTCGCCCACAATAACGTGTTATTTTCTTCTAGTTGTTGTGGGTCCGCTTTCGCGAAAGCAGAAAAAGAAATACCTAACTCATGTTCAAACTCTGGAATCTCCTTTACTTCTTCCTTTTGTAAAATAGTAAGTGCATATCCAGTCGCTCCTGCCCTAGCTGTACGTCCACTTCTGTGTACATACATATCATAAAACTCTGGCAAGTGATAATTTACCACGTAGGTAATCTCTTTAACATCAATCCCACGTGCAGCAAGGTCTGTTGCCACTAAAATATCGATATGTCCTTCTCTAAACTGCCCCATAATACGATCACGTATCGGCTGACTTAAACTCCCATGTAACGCACCTGATGAGAATTTATGAATCGCTAGATTTTTAGCTAGTTTATTTACAGCAGCTTTGGTTTTACAAAATATAATTCCACGTTCACCTATACGTGAATTCAAGAAATGCATTAATACATCTAGCTTCTCGATAGGCTCTACGACCACATACTCATGGGTAATTCCTTGATGTCCTACCGTATCCATATCTGCTTCGATATGCGTAGGGTTTTTAGACATATAATTCTGCACCAATTGCTTAATGGTACCTGGCATGGTAGCAGAAAAAAGGAGGGTTCTTCTATTGTTAGGCATTGCTGCTACAATTTCGTCAAGTCCTTCTTTAAGAGACGTTACCATCTCATCTGCTTCATCCAGTACGAGATAGTTTGCATTTTTAATATTAATAGCGCCACGCTTCATTAAATCAATGAGACGTCCTGGCGTAGCCACGATAATTTGAGTGGGTTGCGTAAGGCGTTCTATTTGTGGCTTAATAGGCACACCACCACAAATAACAGCAGCGGTTACTTCGGGAGTTTCTGAAGCAAAAGCGGTCATGTTTGCATGTATTTGTTGTCCTAACTCTCGTGTAGGAACCAAAATAACTGCTTGTATGGTTGGATTAGTATGATCTATTAACTGTAACAAGGGCACACCAAAAGCCACCGTTTTACCAGATCCGGTCTTCGCAAGGGCAACGACATCCTTTTTTGATGTTAACAGCTCTGGGATTGCCTTTTGCTGAATATCTGTAGGATCTGTGATTTTAAGGGTTGTCAATGCTTTTTGTAAAGGAGCAATAACGCCTAAAGTAGAAAATGAAGTTGCCATACTAGAATTGTTTATGTGTGATAGGTATTAATTCCGCTTTCGCGAAAGCAGAATTATGCTTCTTGTAAGTGTCTTTTTGATTTACGGTAGGTATACTTAGGATAAATAGCACGTTTTGCAAAGCGATTCAGGTTTCCAGCATTCACCATCTTGATATAGATAGGCTTTGTGATTCCAAAATACTCATACGTTGTTCCGTCTGTAAACGTAATTTCTAGTAATAACCCTTTATGTGTGTAATCAGCAATTGCAGAGTTTGTAATAGTCTCTGTATACGCTTCTAGGTTGGCAGCCTTTGTCTCTGGTGCCATGCTTACTAGAAAATGATATCCGTCTATAATACGACGACTCTGGATTTCTGCTTCTTCTTTCTTTGCATCTCCCTCTTGAAACTTATCTGGATGCCATTCTTTTACAAGATTTCTATAGCTCTTTTTAAGTACTTTAAGGTCAATTTCTTTTTCGATACTAAAGAGTTTCTTGTATTCATTTATTCGCTTCATAATCAGGACTTGTATTTTGGCGCGAAACTACTTCTTTTAAATGTATTTACCTTTATAAAAGAGACAGAACTCATTTTACTTTTTTTATTTCCTAAAAAATGACTTAAATCTGTCCATATTTTATCTATTTTCTTATGTATAGCGATACTATGCCTTTCAAAAATAGTCTCATCTGAACAAATTTTAGTTCATTTTCGGTTAAACCCGCATTATGTAATAGAAAATCTATTCCGGCTTGAAGTTGCTGCAAAATATATCGCTACGCTACATTTTTAAGTTTAACCATAGCGATGCTATGCTTAAACTCATAAAACGTCATATTTTATTACTTCTTCAAGCCTCATCACGAAGTTCTATTACATAATCCAGGTTAAAAATAAAAAGTAAGATAAGTCTCGTCCTAAATAATCGATACAGATTATTAATGGATTAAATTTATTAATTAAAACTGAACAATGATATCATTGTTCAGTTTTTTTGATTTATACTGTTTTCTTTTTAGGATTTGTTGTTTGTGCATTTGTATTGGTGTTAGC
>JBLHOX010000041.1:0-12980 GCA_047623725.1 Dokdonia sp.
TTGCGGATAGGTGTGTAGCCGTTTCTCCATAACCATTAGTGATATTCACATCAGCACCTTTTTCTATAAGGAAACGAATGATTTCTGACTCTTCATTGCCTATCTCTTTTAAACATAGTAATAATGGCGTTTCATTAGTATCATAGATATGATTTACATCAATACCATGATTAATAAGTGTCTTTATTCCAGTAGTATAATTTAAGGAGATAGCTTCTTTTAATAACTCAGGAGATGCTGTTGCTCCCGCATTTAATAAATAGGTTAATATAGCATCTTGTTTGTAGTAGATCGCATCAAGCATCCCTTCTTGTATGTCAAAATCTTTTTTCTCCGAAAGGTATTTTACAACCGTTAGATTTCCTTTTCTACACGCTATAGACAGCGCATTTTCACTTATAGAGGTACTTTTCTCCATAAGCATCAAGATGATCTCTTCATTCTTGGTTTCCATAGCATCTTTCAGCGCTTCGTCAGCCGTAGCTCCTTTTCCTAGGAGGTAGGACGTAATGTCTATATTGGCAGTTTCTGAAGCGGTTTGGATCGCATCATTTACATCTGCATTTCCTTCTTCGATAAGCACTTTTGACAATGCAAGATTTTCGACTTTTACAGCACTTATAATTAATTCGGGACTTAATGTTTCTGCACCTTCAGAGATTAAGTATTGTACGATAGGTATATTTTCTACACGCACAGCAGATGCTATACCTTCACTTGGGTTTCCGCTATTGTTGACTAAAAGCGTCACCATATCTAAGTTTTCATTTTCTACCGCTATAGATATGACCTCACTGGTATCAAGGGCTTCATTATTTTGAGCCAAGACTAATTGCGCAAATTCCAGTTGATCCCTTTGTACAGATTCTCGTAATGCATCTTCATAAGAACCTCCATACGTAAGTAAGGCGTCTTCAAAAAGTTGCATGTCTTCACTTTTTATAGCGTATGCAAATACAGGTTCAGGAATCGCTTTATTTTTTAAGGCAACTTCAATGGCAGGTCTGTTTTCTTTTTCGATCGCATATTCTAGGGCTTGGGATGCTTCTCCACCGTTTTTCAATCCCATATCAAGGATATTTATGTTTTTGTTGTCTATAGCAAGTTCTACAGCAACATTGGTATTGATCTTTGCATCCTTATCAATAAAATATTTAAAAAGAGCCCCATCATCTATCGCTGCTGCAACTTCTAATGATTCATCATTTGCTTCTGTGACAGGGATCACGATGTTTTTAAGATCAAGGTTATCTGTTTTGATGGCTTTATCTAGCATAGAAGCATCTGCGGTAGCTCCCATAGCGATAAACTTCTCCGCAAGTTCCGGATCATCATTTTCAATAGCAAGTAGTAGCTCATCTTCCCCAGCATCAAAAACATCATAATCTTCACTCATAAGCGCTTTTACAGTAGGGTAGTAGCGTAGTTGTAATGCAAATGAAAGATCATTATTACGGGGTTGCGCTCCTTCTCTAAATAGCGCATAAATCACAGGAGCACTCTTATAGGCTACTGCTTTATAGATCATATTGTTTTTAGGAATCGCACCCCGTTCTAGTAAGGTAAGTGCATATTCAGGATTAAAATGCTTCCGTTCAAATAAAATATCTAAATCCCGTGTCGTAGCTCTCACCCCTTTATCCAATACATAATTAAGCAGTTTTACAGATTGCTTATTTGTAATAATGGCTTCTATAAGCCCTTGCGCACTAAGATTGGCATTCCTTAAAAATAGCTCTTCAAGACGTTCCATATTTCCTGTGGCTCCGGCAGCAACTAGCTCAGAATCTATGACATAATTGTATTGTGTATTTGTGTTTTTAAGAAGGTTGGTTTCTCTTACGAGTTGCATGGAGTAGACCACTTCGTAGATATGATCATCTATAGAAGTAAGGGTAATTGTTTTCTGAACGTTGTTTAATAAAGCGTCTTTATAATACGTTTTGGCTTCTTCAGAGCCTGCAACGCGCAACCTTTTTCGATCCTTACTTTTAAATAGTTTTTTAGTGTCATCCCAGACACTCATATACCCATACTCAATATCTTCAGGCTTAATGGTAACAATCACATTTTTATCTAAATTAACTTCCTCGTCTGTAATCAGCGTCTCCAGACGTAGTCCACCTCTTTCTATAAGCGGTTTGGTATGTAACAAGGCTTCATCTTTAGAAAACCCGCCAAAAAAGATATCACCTGTATAATCATTCTCATCTGTTTTTACAGGCCCCATACTCTTTTTGACAAAGCTTATAATATCTTGTTTAAATCGGAGGGAATATTTTTTAAAAAACGTACTCTTTTCTTTTCTGCTAACTTGATCACGTGCCGTTTGTATAGCAATGGTCGTGATACTATCTAAGAGTTTGATTTTCTCCGCTTTATTTTTTATATCTGGTAAAGATACAGAACGTAGAATCTCTATCGTGGGTGTCAGGCGTACTTCAATAGGGGACTGGGTGTTTTTGGAAACAGTTTTTTCCCAGGCGCTAAACCATAATTGATTCGTATCACCGCCTACTGTATAAGGTCTTCCTTTTTTTGTATTGATAAAAGGATCTGTATCTTCAAGCGCACGTTGTTGTTGCTCTATATCCTTAATAACCTTCTCTTTAAAGGTTTCCTTGTCATACGGAGAGTAGATATAATCGCTTTTTGCAATAGAGTTTTGAAGGGTAAACACACCTCCGTACGCCACTTCTTGCGCTATATGCGTCCCATATCGGGCAATAAATCCATTAGGCGTAATATCACGACCTAGTCGATTAAAGTCTTCTATAAAAGCACTATCGAGTACAATCCCTTTTAATGGAAGCAATGTCGTTGCTGTTCCTACTTTCTTCTTGGTGTACACCATCAGCACATCGGGATTTTCTGATGTATCGTACAATTTATAATGCGCTTTACTATTGTGTGCGATATATGGATAGTCAACGGTATCTGTTTCTAAGACTTTTCGCTCATACTCATACGAGTTGGTGACAAACAGGTGTGTTTCAGGAAAGTTTTGTGTATTGGTTGTACGTACTGGTGTGCCTTGTAAAAGGGCTGTGCCTTTGGAAGAATTACTCCAGTCTAACGGATCAATATATCGTATATCAAAACCATGACCAAGGACATCTTGTGTTTGGCTGTATGTATTCCCTATAAAAAATAATAAAAGTAGCATAGAAACTACTTTTGGTGCGTTAGTCGATTTCAATTGGATAGCTATTTTTTTACGTATATGGGGGAATATATACAGTATTCTAAAGTACGGAAAAAGCAGGTTTTAAAATATATTATTAGACGTAATTAGGCATAATAAGTTTATAACACATTGAGTTATTAAAAATGTGTAAGAATTTTCAGTCAATTTTTGTGGTTTTATACGCTTTCGCGAAAGCGTATACTTGAAAAATCTAATGAATTATACCTATTAGAGATTAAAATGGCGGTTATATAATTTGAATTATTTTAACGAAATATGAGTGAGAAAGAAACTAATTTTAATCGATCATTTTGATGTTTAATACCAATTATCATTTAAAAAGAGCCTTAAAAAATTTGAATTATAGCGTGACCAGATGAAATAGAAAATCAAAGCATAGCCTTCGTTACGGTTTTAATTTATATTGAGCTATGGATACGATAGAAACAAATTATTAGGTTTGTTTTAAGTGATAATAGGTATAATAGGTATTATACCTATTTTTGTGACTTCGAAAACAACCTATGAGCCAAGATATTTCAAAACGTTATGCGCTAAGAGGCGTATCTGCTGGAAAAGAAGATGTACATAATGCGATCAAAAATGTAGATAAAGGATTATTTCCTAAAGCATTTTGTAAAATCGTACCTGATCATCTCACAGGAGATGAGGAGTATTGTTTGATTATGCATGCCGATGGCGCAGGCACAAAATCGGCACTGGCGTATATGTATTGGAAAGAAACAGGCGATGTTTCGGTGTGGAAAGGCATTGCACAAGATGCGCTGATTATGAATGTAGACGATCTTTTGTGTGTAGGCGCGACCGATAATATTATCTTATCATCGACCATAGGACGAAATAAAAATGTGATTACTGGCGAAGTCATCTCAGCGATTATCAATGGAACCGAAGAATTACTCGAAGATTTAAAATCGTTTGGTGTCACGATTCACTCAACAGGAGGAGAAACGGCAGATGTGGGTGATTTGGTACGTACGATTATTGTAGATTCTACCGTAACAGCACGTATGAAACGTAGTGATGTGATTGATAATGCAAATATCAAACCAGGTGATGTCATTGTAGGACTCGCTTCTTTTGGACAAGCAACTTATGAAACCGAATATAACGGCGGGATGGGTAGCAACGGATTGACATCTGCAAGACATGATGTGTTTGATAATTATTTAGCTCAAAAATTCCCAGAAAGTTTTGATGCAGCCGTACCAAGTGACTTAGTCTATAGCGGTTCTAAAAAACTCACTGATACGGTAGAAAATAGCCCAATCAATGCAGGGAAGTTAGTATTGTCTCCAACACGAACGTATGCACCGATTATCAAAGAAATCCTTTCAAAATATAACGCCGAAGACATTCACGGAATGGTGCATTGTAGTGGAGGCGCACAAACCAAGATTCTACACTTTGTAGAGGATCTACATATTATCAAAGACCATCTTTTTGAAGTACCACCCTTATTTGATCTTATTCAAAAAGAAAGTGGAACCGATTGGAAAGAAATGTACCAAGTCTTTAATATGGGACACCGTATGGAGATTTATTGTAATGAAACGATTGCAAAAGAGTTGATAGCGATCTCTGCGTCTTTTGATGTACCTGCTCAGATTGTGGGTCGTGTAGAAGCAAGTCCAGAAGGAAAGAAACTGACGATTACAAGTGATAAGGGGGAGTTTAAGTATTAGTAATTATTTACAAAACTAGGTATGAATAATGATTTTGATTTAATTCACACATTTGAAGAAATTAATTCTGAAATTGTTGATTTAATAGCTCAAAAAATTCAAAATTCTACAGTTGCCATTTATTATCAAGACATAAATAAAGAGCATAAAGCTTCTCAAATTAAACCAGAGTCAATTGCAACTGGAGTACTCCTGAAAACATTAACAAGTTATTATCTAATAACTGCTGCGCATACCTTTAATAAAAATGATCATAAAGACGTTTATTACCTTTATAAATCAAGAATAAGAATACCATTGATTGGTAGATTGGGACTTTATGACCCAAAGGATAGTAAGATAAATGATTTAATCGATGTTGCATTTATTAAACTAGAAAAAGTTACGATTGATTTAATTAATAAAACAGGCGGTATTGACTTTTTGAGTCACAAGTTTATTAAAGAAAATCATAATCCGATTAATAGTAAATCGTACTTTACATTAGGGTTTCCATTTAAAAAAGAGAAAGGAAAAAAAAGTATAAGACAGTTTTTTTCACAACCTTATTTATTTAATCTTAATCCTTCAAAATTAAATTCATATAATAGACCAAAAGTAAATAGTGATTTAAATATTTTAATGGATTTTCATCGTAGAAAATTTAAAGATTTTGATACAGGGCTTAAATTATTTGCTCCAAAATACTTAGAAGGTATGAGCGGTTCTGGATTGTGGTTTGTGCCAAAATTTCACATGAATTCATTAGAAGAACCAGAAGTATATTTAATTGGAGTATTTACTGAGATGAAATATAAGCCCGATGCATTAATGTTTACAAAAATTGATTGTATTACTAAATTTCTTAATTGATATTGTTAAAAGAAATAGGAAAATTATAACTATAACCCCTTGTAACATCCACACACTATTCTAGTCTAACTTCCTGTTGACTATCAAAACACCTATGAAAAAAACAATACTCCTGCTGTTTATTTGCTTTATCTCCATAACGCTACAAGCACAACAACCTACCGCATACCAAGACACCATTCCTTTTAGAAATGACTTAGGGATCATTATTATTCCTATGACGTTTAATGGGGTAGAAAAACAATTTGCGTTTGATACAGGCGCTCAGGTGACTGTTGGATTTTCTTGGGTAGCAGATGATTTAAAACGAACTTCAAAAACGGTTAACGTGAATTCGTCCAATGGTTCTAGGACGAAGATGCGCTACTACAAAAGTGGAAACATTCAGTTAGGAAGCAAGAAAATCACCAAGCACAGGATTTTAAAGGCTGGTGATAGTGATATTTTCACCTGCTATAACATCGACGGGATTTTAGGGGTTGATATTACACAGCAATTTAATTGGACGATTGATTTTGAGAAAAAAATTCTCATCATGTCTCCATCTGATTTTTACCCAGAAGCGATAAAAGAAATGCACGCTTTAGATTTTGATTTTACAAAAAATCGTCCCTCTGTCTTTATGGAAATGAATGGAAAGAAAATCAAGTTTCTCTTAGATACAGGCGCTAGAGATTCTGATGTAAACAAAAAGGCGTATACGCTCTCAAGTATAGATCAATATCCTAAAGCTACGTTTTATAGTGGTTTTTATGATGTGAATGGTACGCTTACCAAAACATATAATACCACGATACAGCTTCCTGAAATCCAATCTGGAGCCGTGACCATCACCCCTGAAGTAGATTATGGAAATCAAAGTACCAAAATCGGAAATAGTTTATGGAAGGGCAAACGCTTGTTTCTAAGTTTGAAAAATGATAAGCTGTACGTTTCTGACGCTACGATTCAAAGTGATTCTTGGAGTTATGATTGCGCAGCAGTCATCAAGGAGGGAAAGATGATTGTTTTCAGAATTAAAGAAGGAAGCGATGCTTGGGAACAAGGAATCCGTCAAGGCGATGAGATTAAAACCTTCAATGGAAATGCATTCACAGACTTTTGTGAACTCAACAAATATCAAGTGCAACTAAAAGAAGAGAAGAAAGATTTTGAACTTGTATTTGTAAATGGAAAGCAACTAACGGTTCAGAAAAAGCAGGTGTTTATTACTCCTTAACTATACCCGGATTATGCAATAGAAAACCTATTCCGTCTTGAAGCAGCTGCAAAATATATCGCTGCGCTAGTTACCCAGTCAAGCTGAGTACAGGTTTTGAGTTTAACCATAGCCCTTCGACTACGCTCAGGGTAAACTGCTATGCTAAAACTCAGAAAACGTCATATTTGATTGCTTCTTCAAATCTCATTACGAAGTTCTAATGTATAATGCGGGTTAAATCCTTATACTGCTTTTGAAGCTTTTCTAATTTAGGATCAATGTATCGTTGACAAAAAGGTGCTTCAGGGTTTCTTTTGTAATATTCCAGAAAAGATTCGTCATTTAGTTGAAAGGTGACCATCGGCAGTGCTTTGGTAATAATAGGTTCTGAAAATTGTGGTTGTAATTCTAATAACGCTTTCGCGAAAGCGGACTCCTGCTCTTTTTTAAACCAATACATAGCCGATCTATATTTGGTTCTATAACTATGATTACTTGTCGATTTGTGCGTGTGAAGATGCACTTCTAGAAGTTTTTCTAAACCAATGACCTCAGGGTTATAATGTACAATCACTCCTTCAGAAAAGGCATCATGAGGAACCGTCGAAGCTATAAAACCTTGCTCGACTTTCTCGATACCTTTTAATGCCTGAAATACCGCTTCGGTACACCAATGGCAACCGCCTCCAAATGCTATTTTATCTACTTTTTTAATGGGAAGTTCTGTTTATGATTATTTCACTTTAATTTTTGAATATCCGAAATGAATAGCTTAAAATATTTCTTTCTTTTCTTTTTTTCATCGCCAAAAAAAGAAACAAAAAAGACTAGGCTGGCGAAACCTTGTCTAAATTTATTGTTTGATTCCTGAATTTCCTAAACTCGCTACGCTCAGACAGTATGAAATTCTACGGAATCTTCACTTCAAATTTTACGACAACCTTTCGAAGGCCGAAATCAAATGTTTATAGTTGATCATATTAAAATAAAAAAGGAACACCCTTTTCCCCGACGCTAAAGGGTTAGGTATTCTACGCAGATTCAATAATTATAGAATTTTTGCTCCCTTTAGGATCGAGGTAAACAAAAATTCTAAATAGCTTTCATTTTTGGAATCTTAATGACTAAAAACGGACATTTAATATTTTTTGAATAATATCGTATCAAAAGCAATGATACGCAAAGAAAATATCAATTGAAAATTGTAAATTCGCGATAAGCAGAAGGCAATTATGTTAGAAAAATTACAGATCGTAAAACAACGTTTTGATGAAGTGAGTGACTTGATCATTCAACCAGATATTATCACAGATCAAAAACGGTACGTAAAACTGAATAAAGAGTACAAGGATTTAAGAGCGCTTATGGATGAGCGCGAAAAATATATAGAGTATACTGATAATCTTACGGAAGCAGAAGAAATTCTTGCTGATGGTAGCGATGCAGAAATGGTTGAAATGGCCAAAATGCAAATGGATGAAGCAAAAACGGCGATTCCTGAGCTTGAAGAAAAAATCAGAATGATGCTGATTCCTAAAGATCCAGAAGATGCTAAAAACGTCGTGGTAGAAATCCGTGCTGGAACGGGAGGAGATGAAGCAAGTATTTTTGCCGGAGATCTATACAGAATGTACACAAAGTACATAGATAATAGACAAGGCTGGAGTCATAGTACGGTTGATTTTTCTGAAGGAACTTCAGGTGGATTTAAAGAAATTCAATTTGAAGTGACTGGTGATGATGTGTACGGAACCTTAAAGTTTGAAGCGGGTGTACACCGTGTACAACGTGTGCCGCAAACAGAAACACAAGGGCGTGTACATACCAGTGCCGCTACCGTAATGGTACTTCCAGAAGCCGAAGAATTTGATGTGCAAATTGAGCCTAAAGATGTACGTATTGATTTTTTCTGTTCATCAGGACCAGGAGGACAATCGGTGAATACCACGTATTCAGCAGTTCGTTTGACACACATCCCTTCAGGATTGGTCGCACAATGTCAGGATCAGAAATCACAACATAAGAATAAAGAAAAGGCGTTTAAAGTACTTCGTTCTCGTTTATATGACCAAGAATTGGCTAAGAAGCAAGAAGCAGATGCTGCAAAACGTAACTCTCAGGTAAGTAGTGGAGATCGTAGTGCAAAAATTAGAACCTATAATTATTCGCAGGGACGTGTGACAGATCACCGTATTGGGTTAAACCTGTATGATCTTCAAAATATCGTCAATGGTGATATTCAGAAAATACTAGATGAGTTACAGCTCGTTTCTAATACAGAAAAACTGAAAGAAAACGAAGACGAATTATAATGACTACGCAAGAACTTGTTGCTCAGATTCGTGAAAAGAACTCTTTCCTTGTGATAGGATTAGACACCGATCTGGATAAAATACCAAAACATTTACTAAAAGAAGAAGATCCTATTTTTGCTTTTAATAAAGCGATTATAGATGCAACGCATGATTTATGTGTAGGCTATAAGCCTAACATCGCTTTTTATGAAGCGTATGGGATAGCAGGGTGGAAGTCTTTAGAGAAAACCATCAATTATCTTAATGAGCACTATCCAGAGCAGTTCACGATTGCAGATGCAAAACGTGGCGATATAGGAAATACATCGACTCGGTATGCTAAGGCATTTTTTGAATCGCTTAATTTTGATTCGGTGACCATAGCGCCGTATATGGGACGTGATTCTGTAGAGCCTTTCTTGGCTTTTAAAGATAAGCATACCATTGTGTTAGCATTGACGTCTAACCAAGGCGCATTTGATTTCCAAACCCAACGTATAGAAGGCACAGAGCTTTACAAAAAAGTACTAGAAACCTCAAAAACGTACACAAACAGTGATCGTTTAATGTATGTGGTAGGCGCTACAAAAGCCGAGTACTTAACCGATATTCGTTCGATTATTCCAGATGCATTTTTATTAGTTCCTGGTGTGGGCGCTCAAGGCGGAAGTCTTGAAGAAGTTTGCACATACGGAATGACAAAGGATGTAGGGCTGTTGATTAATTCTTCTCGTGGAATTATCTATAAATCTCAAGCAGAAGATTTTGCAACCGCAGCTCGCGGAGCAGCAAAAGGCATGCAACAGGCGATGCAAACCATACTTGAAGATACCCTATAAATTTTTTCTTTATGGAGTGCAAAGATCAATTAGATAGACGGCTTCAATTTTCTACAACACCTATACGAATTGTTTCTTTAGTTCCTAGTCAAACAGAATTACTCGTCGATTTAGGATTGCGAGATCATATTGTGGGTCTCACCAAATTTTGTGTACATCCCAACGGACTCATCAAAGAAAAAACAGTCGTAGGAGGCACCAAGCAGGTACATGTAGATCGTATCAAAGCATTACAGCCAGATATTATCTTGTGTAATAAAGAAGAAAACACAGCGCAGATTGTAAAAGATATGGAAGCGATAGCGCCTGTACACGTATCTGATATTAAGAATATAGAAGATACACTTTCATTGATTCGTATGTACGGCGACATTTTTCAAACCGTACCAAAAGCTACTGCGTTAATTAGTAGTATTCAGAAAAAACATATTGATTTTTCAAAAAGTATAGATACTAATATATCGTGCAAGAAGGTTGCCTATTTTATCTGGAAAGATCCTTGGATGGTGGCGGGTAATGATACCTTTATTGATTACTTATTGACCGAATGTGGATTTGAAAACGCATTCAAAAATAGAGAAGGCAGGTATCCAGAAGTACAGCTAGAGCAGCTTCAGGATGTAGCGTATATTTTTTTATCTTCAGAGCCTTTTCCTTTTGCTGACAAGCATATAGAAGAACTTAAACTACAGACGAATGCAAAGATTATACTTGTAGATGGTGAATATTTTTCTTGGTATGGAAGCCGTTTGTTGGGAGCTTTTGACTATTTCTCAGATTTGAGACAGCAATTAAAATTGTAAAAACTTTAATTTTTGATCGAGTTGTAATGCTTCATACGTGAGTACATCACTCAAACTAGAATCTGTATACTTCACATTATAAGCCTCTTCGATAAGTCGCTTGTGCTTCTTTTCCAAATATTCTTTAAATTGAATATGTTTTGAAGTGGTCTTCATTGGTTGGGTTGTGCATGGTTGCTATTTGGTTCTTACTAAAGTTACGTATAAAATTGAAATTTAGATGTTTATTGTATGAAGAATTAAATACTTGTATATTTTTCTTTGTTTTTAGTACATTCTTTTTTTTTCTAAAACTTTCATTCTATAGAAAAAAAAGTGCCATACATTTAATTTGTATGGCACTTTTAGGTATCCTTTTTTAAGTAGTATGCGTTACATCACATCTCACTATTTTTTAATTACTTAGTCTTGTAATGCAAAAACCTTCTTTAAAAGATCTGATGTTCTAGACGTATACTTTGTACGTATTTGCTTTTCTTCTACAGCAATCATTTTATAGACCCCTTTTAAAGCTTCTTGGGTTACGTAATCAGTAAGGTCAGGATTTACATTATTGGTAAGTGGTATGCTATTATATCGGTTAATAAGATTTTCCCATATTTGATCGGCACCTACTTTTCCAAAAGAGTTTTTAATTACGGGATTGAACTTATTATATAAAGCTTGTTGTGTTTTTGATGTCAAATACTGCGTAGCTGAATCATCGCTACCTAGTAATATGTTTTTTGCATCTGCAAATGTGATTCCTTTTACAGCATCTATAAAGATAGGAGTTGCTTCCTTTACAGCATCTTCGGCAGCTCTATTCAGGACCTTTAGACCTTCGTCTGCTAATTTGCCAAGACCAACATCTCTCAATGTTTTATCTACTTTTCTAAGCTCTTCTGGAAGTAAAATTTTAGTTAATTCGTTTTTGTAAAATCCATCTTGAGCCGTAAGTTTAGATACCTGTTTGTCAATACCTAATTGTAAAGCTTCTTTTAGACCATTGCCTATTTGAGATTGAGAGAGTATACCTCCGCCATCTTGAGGAAGGCTATTGACAACTTGTTGTAATTCGGCACAAGAACTTAGACTGATTGCTAAGCATAGAACGATAAACTTTTTCATTTGGGTATCTTTGATATAATTTTGGTAAAGATATGAATTTAAGAATTTCGATAATACTCTTGTCTGTATTGTTTTTTGGATGTGACACAACATCCAAAGACACTCCAACATCCTTCCAGTCAGAAGAAACTAAGGGAATTTATATAAAAGTTTTAGGAATTGCTCAGGATGGAGGGATGCCACACATTAATAATCCTAAAGAGTTTCAGGCAGTAGCTCAAGGGGAAAGAATACAAGAACTCGTCGTTAGTTTAGGGCTTATTGATACGGAAAATAAAAAGAAATACCTTTTTGAAGCCACGCCAGATTTACCAGAGCAGTTGTATCTATTAGATCAAGAACTTACGTCAAATACCATCGTAGATGGTATTTTCTTAACCCATGCGCACATGGGGCATTATACGGGATTAATGCATTTTGGAAGAGAAGCCATGGGAAGCAAGGAGATTCCGGTCTATGCAATGCCAAAAATGGAAACCTTTCTCAAAACCAATGGTCCTTGGAGCCAGTTAGTCGCTTTAAAAAATATAGCCATTCATTCGATGCAGGGAGACAGTGTAATTACGCTTTCGCGAAAGCTAAAGATCACCCCATTCCTAGTGCCACATAGAGATGAGTTTTCTGAAACCGTAGGCTACCGCATCGAAGGACCTGAAAAAACAGCTTTGTTTATTCCTGATATAGATAAGTGGTCCAAATGGGAAAAGTCTATTCTAGAAGAAGTAAAGAAGGTAGATTATGCTTTTGTAGATGCGACGTTCTTCTCTGAAGGCGAAATCCCAAGACCCATGAGTGAAGTGCCGCATCCTTTTATAGATGAGACGACAGCGCTTTTTAAAAACGAAACGGCAACGATAAAATCAAAAGTGATTTTTATACACTTTAACCATTCTAATCCTGCACTAGATGAAAAGCATGTAAAACGTCTTGCTTTAGAAAAAGAAGGATATCGCTTTGCTAGACAAGGGGCTGTTTTTAGATTATAAAT
>JBLHOX010000042.1:0-12945 GCA_047623725.1 Dokdonia sp.
TCATTGTAGTAAAAGTCATACGCATCGCCTGGTGTATAGCCACCTTCGTTACTATAAACAATGGTTAATTTTTTAGTTCGCTTTTGCGAAATTGGTGCTGTTGCCGTATCCTGAACGGTTATGTTGGCACCTTCATCCCAAACTAATTGATACGGTGCTAATAACCAAAATTTATCATTAACAAATCCTTGATCTGTGCCTTGAGGAATACTATCTAAAAATGCTCTGTTATAAGAAATCACTTGATCTCCAGTTGTCATAGTAACATCATTGGTTTTAGGTTTCCAAGACCAAGAACGTTTGGCTACGTTTTGACCCTGACGATCTACATTAAATGTAAAATCTATTTGAGAGACATCTTTCCAATGTTCAAATCCGTTTTTGTAAGCAATGTGTTCTGCTTCAGAAAGCTCTTTTTTTGCTTCGGTTGCGTTTTCTTGTGAGCCTTCTTTTTCTTGAGAAGTATCATTTTTGCAACTCACAAATACAAATAATAAGCAGGCAACTAGATAGATGGTTTTCATAGTTTTTTAATTTATGCCAAAAGTACAGAAAGAATAACAATATAAAGAATAACAATACGGTAAGTACATATACAAAAAGACCGCCTCTAGAGGCAGTCTTTTTAGGGTGTTAAGTAGTAATGAGTGTTATTACTTTACAATAAGAATATTATCTGTCGATGTTGGATTAAGGGGACAGAAGTATACATATTCTCCTTTTGTTAATGTTGTAGGCTTAGAGTTTCCTGTAGTGTTGTTTTCTACAGCAGCTGTTACATAAGCAGTTTTGATATGGTTTTCAGGATTAGAAAGGTCTTTTCCTTTAGGGACTAATACAAAACCAACTTTGTGTCCTACATTATTGTTATCGATTTCAAAAACATAAGTTCCTTCAGAAACGGTCAATTGTTTTTGTGTAAACTCACCTTTAGTTTGTTCTAATGTGATTTTTTTTGCAGTTGTATCTTTCGTCATTTTGTCTTGTGCTTGTGCAGCAAATGATACGGTAAATACGAGTACGAATAATGCGAATACTTTTTTCATGTTTAAATTTTTTAGTGTGTTGTTTATTTAATTTTGATTAAGCAATTACAACGTTTAATGGTTGTGCAATTGGAAAATCTATAGGTACTTGTGTTGTGTTGTGTATATAGTTTGAGATTGTTTTTTCTCCTACTAATACGATGGTGTCTATTAGGTTCTCATTAGACCATCCTTCGTTTAAGAAGTTGTCTACAATGGTTGCTTCTGGACGGCCTCTATTTTCTGTGATATTTTTTGCCAATTTTGCTAGGGCATCAAGTTTTGAATCAAAAGGTGCATTTCCAGCTCTTAATTCTAAAATTTGCTCGTCTGTAAACCCATTCATTTTACCAATAGCCGTGTGTGCAGATAGGCAATAGTTACAAGCGTTTACTTCACTTACCGCAAGGTTTACGACTTCTTTTTCTTTCGCTTTAAGCGAAGTAGGAGCATTTGCAAATGTTAAGTAGTTTGCTAGTGCATTTTCAGAGTGCGCATAGGTTGCATATAAGTTAGGGACAAATCCTAAAGCGCCTTCTAGTTTTTCAAATATTGCTTTGTTAGTATCGTTTACTTGGTCTTTTGTTGGAACATTAAATGTGCTCATAATTTCTATTTTTTTAATTTTTTGATATTGATTTTATATTGGGGGTGTACGTATCGTATATGTTTTTAATCTATAGAATTCCTCGAGGTTCTACCTCGGGGTCAAAGAGGAAAGTTTGAAAACGGATAGTTTTCATAAAACTAAAAATAAGTTTTTTCCGCTTGATACCTCGATGGCTCTGCCTCGGGGTAGTTCATTTATAAAGAAGCTTCACGATCACAATAATAATCATGCATTTGTTTTTGCGAACAGTACATTTTTGGGTTTAATGATGTCATGCTTTTTGCTTTCCCTTTTGAGAAAACAGTGATAAGATTTATTATGGATATATGCTTTGTTGTCATCGGTATTTTTATTTGATGACTTGGTCTAGGGAGTAGCAATAGTCTTACAGCTATTGACTTGTCGGATGTTCCTGAATGATTGTCAATAGTACCTCTTATACCAACTATAACTTAAAATACACTTAATAATTTGTTTCTATCGCACCCATACTTCGACTTCGCTCAGCACAAGCATTTCAATATAAAATAAAACCGTAGTTAAAACTATGCTTTGATTTTCTATCTCACCTGAGCACGTTATAATTCAAATTCTTTAGGATCATTATAAATAATAATTGGTATTGTAGGGTAGGAACAGGTGTTTTTTATATAAAAATAAAAAAAATGATGTTAGGCGACATCTAAAAGTAACAGTTCAGGCGTATATAATAATGCGTGGGCTTTTTTAGTAAATGGTTAAGTATAAAAATTAATAAGCCCACCAAAGTGCATATTGCTCTTAATATGCCTTTCCCCCAACTTGATGCTGGGAACCCTAGAAAGTTATTTTTAGGGTTTTCTTTTTTTAGGGATGTTTCCAATAAGTGGACTACCCGATTTTAATAAGGATACAAGGGTGTTTGCATCTTCTTCAAAATGATCGTGATCTTCGGGTAGTACTAACCATGTTTTGATCCCTATAGATAAAAGAGGTCTAATACCACTTAAAACTTAGAATAGCATAAATAATTAGTTTCTAGAGCACCTATATTTCAGAATAAAATAAAACCGTAGCTAAGGCTATGATTTAATTTTCTACTTCATCTAGGCACACCAAAATTCAAATTATTTTTATCCGATTTTAAATTATAATTGGTATAATACTTTTAAATTGCGGCATTAATTTTTGGTGGTGTTCTTTTTTGGTCGCAATCCAAATTCCATGATCTAAGGAGTGTTTATTGCTTTGTGATAAAGCAAATACAATGCGATCATCTATATAGAAAGCATCTACTCCAAACATTTTTTTATGTCTAAGTGTTAGTGGATATAACCATTCTATAAAAAAGTCATAAGGCATTCTGTTTGCTTTTTTAGAACCGTCCTACAATGCCCATACTACCTATACCAAAGTTGATATTCCAAGTAATTCCTTTTTGGTGTCTGTCATCTGGGTAGCGATTTTTCCCATTCAAGTAATTATCAATTGCGTCTACGGTAGCGATACTTATTGCTATGCTTAAAGCAACATCAGTGAGCCAGTGAGCTCCATTTACAATTCTTGATATAGGAGCAATCATACCGATGGTATAAATTCCGGCTTTTACCCATGCATTATCAAACTGTTTTGCAATGGCATAGGCTGTCGTAAAAGATAAAATGGTATGTCCAGAAGGGAAAGATCTAAAACCAGCTTCCCCACTAAAAGGTTTAAAGGCAAATTTACCTTCTCCATTTTGAGGCCTAGATCTTCCAACGGTTGTTTTTAATATCGTTTGAATTAATCCAACGGCTGTTGCCGAAGAGATTAATAAGACACCTGTCTCTCGTACACGTTCATTTTTTGTGAATAGTCCAAAGAGATAAACAGAACCTGTAATTCCATACGTTACTTGCGGACTTCCAAAACGTTCTCCAAATTCTTTTAATACACTTGGAGAACTCCCTTCTTGATTTATAAAAAACTCACTTGTCTCATCATCTAGAAAGTATAACATAGCGGTACCTCCTGCTACAAAACCAAAGGTAGCCCAATCATCTCCATTCCAATGTAAAGGACGCGTATAGGCATGTGCTAATCCTCCAAAAGCAGAAGCGCCGTCATATTTGGCAAGTTGCCAAATGCTTAGACTATCTTGTTCCTGAGAGGTAAAGGACTTTTTCTGACCGTAGCTAGCTACTGATAATAAGCAGATAGCTATGAGAGTAATATAATTTTTCAAAAGCGTATGTATTGTATTAAATGAGCACTCTATGATGTGCAATATATATTATTTTTTGAAAGTAGGTGGACTAGGTAGCGGAACATACGATGTATCATTAGCAACTTTTGGAAATAGCTTTGCTTTCCAATGTTCTTTTGCATTTTCAATTTTCTCTTTAGAATGGCTAACAAAATTCCAGAAAATATGACGTTCTTCAGGAAAAGGTTCTCCTCCAAATATAAGAATATGACTATCTGGAGCAATTTCTACAGTACACACATCTTCAATTTTACTCACCAGCATATTACCTGCAGTGATGGTTTGATCGCAGGCTGTAATACTGCCGTTTACGATACAAATTCCTATTTCGCCTTTTACATTTCCTTTGGCTATAAATGTATGCGCTTCTGTTGTGGTAATAGCGATCATAAATAAGTCAGAATGTACAGGAACAGGTGCTATTTTTCCAAAACCTTGACCAGCGATCAGTGTATATTGAGCCTCTTGATCTGACCAACGAGGTAATGCTTTAGCTTCTATGTGATGAAATTCGGGTTCGATATCTTCCAGATGTTTGGGAAGTGCTACCCAAATTTGATATCCATTCATGGTAAAAATCTCTTTGTGATCTCTAGATTCTTGTGGTGTACGCTCTGTATGTGTACAGCCTTTTCCTGCAACCATCCAGTTAACAGAACCTGGTGATATCACTTGATGGGTTCCTATACTATCTTGGTGTGTGATGTTACCTTCTAGGAGATAGGTGAGTGTAGCGATTCCTATATGAGGATGCTGATCTACGTCCATATACTTTTCTGGACCTAACTGTGTAGGTCCCATGTGATCTATAAAAATAAAAGGACCGACCATTCTCTTTTTACGAAAAGGTATCAAACGTCCTACTAGAAAGTCTCCAATATCTCGACTTCGTTCTTCAATTATCAATCCTGTATTTGACATAAACGTGTGTATTTCTTTGTACTAGAAAAATACAAAGAAATACGATATAGTACCAGTTATAATTTAAAATCGTATAAAAATAATTTGAATTTTAGTGCACCTAGATGAAGTAGAAAATCAAATCATAGCCTTAGCTACGGTTTTATTTTATCTTGAAATATTAGGTGCTCTAAAAACTAATTATTTATGCTATTTTAAGTTTTAAGTGGTATAATAATGTGTGACAGTACTAAATCAAGCAGTAATAAGTTGTTTTGATTTATTTTTAAAAGCCGATGGAGATTCTCCAGTTTGTTTTTTGAAAAGCCTACTTAAATGCGAGGCATCATGAAAACCTACTTCAAAGGCAATTTCTTTTGCAGATTTATCAGTGTAAGTCAGTAGCCTTTTTGCTTCAAGTACAATTCTATCATGAATAATCTGTAAAGGTGTTTTATCAAATTTTGAAAAGTAATTCGAAATTGTTTTTGGAGATTTATTCAATTCAGCAGCGTAAAAGGAAACAGAATGTTCTTTTCTAAAATGCCATTCTACTAGAAATGTAAACATACGTATGATCTCTAGTTTTTCATCGTGTACTTGTCCGTAGTTCCCTTGTAATTTTATAAGACGTGTAATTTTAATAATAAAACGCGCCATTAATAAACGTAACATCTCTGCTTGGATGCTATCCTTCGTTTCTAGCTCTTCTAAGAATACCTCGTGTAATATGTGAAGTTTTCGTTTTTGATCCTCCTCAAGTGTGACTACAGGTAATTCTGAATTTCCATAAAACAGAATTCCAACACAGCCTACTTCTTTATCGTGATCTTTAATACAGTAAAATTCTCTATTAAATTGATAAACAACAGCGCTTCCTTCAATATATTGTAAATGATGTAATGGCGTAAGTGCAATAATTTGACCAGGTTGCAGTGTAAAATCCACTTGATCTAACTTTAAAGAAACAGCTCTTTTCTGTGCCCAAATAAATGTAAACAGCGATAATGGCTTAGCATTCAAATAAGGAATTAGTATTTCCTCATCGCCATAATAAAAAATGGCATTGGTAGTAAATTCTGAAAATTGCTTCTTCATAAGAGCAATTGTCTATTTTTCTTACGAGAACTTACATAAAAATCATGTTATTATTTTATGAACGCTATATGACCTTAAGATAGAGCAATATATAGGGTGCTTTTTATACCACTAGGAATGTTATTTTTCAAAAGAGTTTTTGAATTTATATGGTAAAAAACGATTTGTAAAATATACTATTAGCAAGTAGCTTTGACTAGTTTTGTTGTGTAATAGTAATATTCCACTGTCTATACATCTTCTTGAATTTTAAAATCTCTGAATATAAAACACGCATATGTTCTCTATTACGCTTTGAGGCTTTTCTGAGTTTTTTACAATTCTCGCGTATCTTATCTATATGATGTATAATACTATTTGTAGAGTCTAGTCGGAGACGTATGTTTTTTGTGGTTTGCGCGATGGCTATTTTTGAAGGCAATGTAACCGCACTTATTACAATTTCTTCCAGCGTATTATCAGATTTGTCTTTAGACGCATATAAGGTATTTACCGTCTTATCATCAGTCAGGTGTGATGTAACAGACCTAGACAAAGTGTATATGTCTAATGCCTTGCTATAGAGTAATGTATCTTTGAGAGATATTTCGTTTTGCGATATGTTATGAGGTACTTTTGCCATCTTTTATAATAACAAATTTACAATCATATAAGGAGAACCTAACTTTTGATTTTAAAGCAAAAAGTCATTTTGTCTTTAAAAATGATGTATTTTTGAGATAAAAATTTAAAATCAATGGTAGATGAGTTAAATCTTAAAATCCTGAAGTGTTTACAGAAAAACGCAAGGCAGTCTAACGCCGAAATAGGAAGACAAGTGGGTATTACCTCTCCTGCAGTTTCAGAACGTATCAAAAAGATGGAAGATATGGGAGTGATTACAGGGTTTAAGGCTATTGTCTCTCCTTATGAGTTAGGGTATCAGTTTAAAGCCATTATCACATTGCGTGCTTTTATGGGAAAACTAAAACCTTTCTTAGAAATAGTAAAAACGTGGGATGAGGTGGTGAATTGCTACCGAATAACGGGGAATGAAAATATAGTGATGGAAGTGGTTTTACATAACCAACAACATCTAGAACGGTTTATAGATCAAATTATAAGTTATGGTGAGTCCAAAACACAGATTGTACTCTCACAAGTAGTCCGCTATAATCCTATTCTTAAATTAAAATAAATTAAAGTACGTTATATACGCTTTCGCGAAAGCGTACCAAGAATGATACATGTTTACCCCAGATTATGTAATAGAACTTCGTGATGAGGTTTGAAAGTGCCATAAAATAGGATGTTTTATCAATTTTAGCATAGCACCGCTATGGTTATATTGAAAAATAGAGTGAAGCGTGCTATTTTGCAGTAGTTTCAGATCGTAATAGATTTTCTATTTCATAACCTGAGTTACAGACAAACATTAATCTTCCTCACTATCAAAATCGTCATAGAAGTGATTGCTGTCATACGGTAAATCATCTTCTGGAGTTTTATCATTGTAATCCACACCCGGCGGATTAAATAATCCCCAACGATCTATAATGTAATTATAAGGATTGAACGTTTTAACCCAGTCAGCAAATAAAGGGCGTAAGATTTCAATCTCTCTACGTAGTAATTCTAAATATTCTACCTCTTTAAAACCTGCAATTTGAAGCCCTCGTAAATTGGTGATGATTTCTTGTGCCGCTTTGCGTATGATCACAGCATTCTCCATTTTTATATCATAGAGTTCTACGCCGTGAATACCAGCAATTTTTGCAGGAATAATAAGCGCATTTTCGATCATACTATTAGTATGATGATCAAAAAGTGCATATTCATACTCAGAAGAGGCATTACTATCTTCTTTAGGGATACAATCTACAATATGCTCTACTAGTTTTAAGATAACCTCAGCCTGCATGAAAACAGGTAGTTGCCTCCACGATTCTATATCATAATTGTGATCATCATCGTCATCATCATTGTACATATTAAGTTGGATTTAGCAATTTTATTAAACTATAAGGGCGTATAGTCTATTATAAAAGTATACTATTTATAACGGTATACATAGACTTTGCGTATATGATTCTAATATATTCGATGAGTGATCCGAAAGTCTCGATGTTTGACTTTTTAAGACTTATTTTTCTTAACTAAATTACTTTCTTGTACATAGTCGATTACATAAATAAGGTGTGTTTTGTATCAAAATCTTATGTAGATATAGAGTTAGTTATGGTTTTTGAACAGAAATAGACATTTTACGTATCAGAATGTAATCCTATGATCAAGGTAGTAGCTGTAAGATTTACTATTTTAGAGCTTTCTAAATGTATAATTAGTAAATCTCACTTATGAAATATAGTATACTTTGTATTGTATTGTTGTTAAGTAGTGCTCTCTTTGCACAGCAACATAAAGCGTTTGAATCTCTCGATGTTTTTGAATTAGAATATGCGGGTGATCCTCAAATATCACCAGATGCTACGACAGTAATTTATAGACGTACTGGTTTTGATATTATGAAAGATCGTAGTAGAGGGAATCTATGGATGGTTAGTACAAATGGTACAAATCATCGTAAGCTTACATCCTTTGATGGAAACGAGTCTCAGGGACGATGGTCTCCCGATGGTACAAAAATTGCCTACATCGCGAGTACCTCAGAAGGGAGCGAACTCTTTATCTACTGGGTTGCATCAGGAACAACCGCACGATTGAGTCAACTAGAAAATGGCCCTTCAGGACTAAGTTGGTCTCCCGATGGGAAGTGGCTTTCTTTTAGTGCGATGGAGTATGTTGCGCCTCCTGTAATTTCAAAAATGCCTAAAAAACCGAAAGGTGCCAAATGGGCTCCAACACCTAGAATTACAGATCGCTTTAAACATGAAGCCGATGGGCAAGGGTATTTAAAACCAGGATTTCGTCATATATATACGATCCCATCCGAAGGAGGAACAGCGCGTAAAATTACTTCAGGTGATTTTAATCATGGAGGTTCGTTAAGTTGGTCTCGTGATGCACAGCATATTTATTTTTCAGGAAATCGTAATGAGAACTGGGAATATGATTTTCGCAATAGCGAAATATACAGTGTACATACGCAAACAGGCGCTATCAAAACATTGACAGATCGTAATGGTCCAGATAGAAGCCCTATCGTATCTCCAGATGGAAAAAAGATCGCCTATGTTGGGTTTGATGATAAAGTACAAACGTATCAAGTGACACGATTATATGTGATGAACAGTGACGGGAGTAATCAACGTGAGATTGATACAAAACTAGACCGTGGTATCTCCAACATCAAATGGGCATCAGATAGTAATACACTTTATTCTACGTATGATGATAAAGGGAATTCTAAAATAGCACAAGTCACTCTTTCAGGAAAAGTAACAAAGTTGGCTGATGATCTTGGTGGGACTACCTTAGGACGTCCGTATGCGAGTGGTAGTTATAGCGTATCTACCAATGGAACGATTGCTTTTACCTACTCACAACCCGATCGCCCAGCAGATTTAGGAATCTTATACAAAAAAGAAAAACAACCTAAAATCATCACACAATTAAACGAAGACCTTCTTGGATATCGTACGTTAGGAACCGTAGAAGAGATCTGGTACAAATCATCTTTTGATGGGCGTGATATACAAGGTTGGATCGTATATCCTCCTTTTTATGAAAAAGGAAAACAATACCCTTTATTAGTTGAAAATCACGGAGGACCTATTTTAAATTATGGAGATCGGTTTTCTACAGAAATCCAATTATATGCCGCTGCTGGATATGTCGTATTCTATCCTAATCCTAGAGGCAGTACAAGTTATGGAGAAGAATTTGGGAACCTATTATATAATAACTACCCAGGACAAGATTACAATGATGTGATGGATGGGGTAGATGCCTGTATTGCCAAAGGAATTACTTCGGAAGATCAATTATATGTCACTGGGGGAAGTGCAGGCGGAATCATGACTGCTTGGATTATAGGAAAAAATGATAGATTTGAAGCTGCTGTAGTCGCAAAGCCTGTGATGAATTGGATCTCAAAAACATTGGTGGCAGATAACTATTATGGGTATGCCAACTCTCGGTATCCAGGACAACCATGGGAGAATTTTGAAGGCTATTGGAAGTTTTCACCTTTATCTCTTGTAGGAAATATAGAAACACCTACGATGGTCATGGTAGGGATGAACGATTTACGTACACCACCTAGCGAAGCCAAACAATTGTATCACGCATTGAAGATTAGGAAAAAAGAAACCGTGCTGGTAGAAATTCCAGAAGCTTCACATGGTATTGCCGCTCGACCAAGTAATCTTATTACAAAGGTGAACCATACGTTGGCTTGGTTCAAAAAGTTTACCGACTAATCAATTTTGGGGAAACTTTATGAAAGTATGTTAATTGTATTTTAAATGTGTCTACTTTCGTGAAATCATAAACACCATAATCCAAATAGGGTCGTTATACGTATAACCATTAAACATAAATTTTAAAACCATGGAAAACGAGAAGAATAATAACGGAATAAAAATCATTACTGGTATTCTCGCTGTATTGCTAGTTGTTGCTGGTGCATTTGCTTTCAAGTTATACAACCAAGAGAAAGAAACAAAGGCAGAGCTTACAAAAGAAAAGAGCGTCGTGATTGCCAACTTGAGAGAGATGAATGATAAGTACGATGTCGTCATTGAAGAAAACAATTTAAAAGACACAGAACTCAATGAGGCACGTGATAGGATACAGGCACTTATCGATGATATTGGCGAAAAAGAAGTAACCATTTCTAGTTTAGGGAGATATAGGGCTGAGGTTTTTAAACTTCGTAAGGAACGTGACTTCTTATTTGCTCAGAATGATTCTCTACGTGGAACCAATAAGCTACTAGCGATGCGAGTAGATAGTACAAGCTATGAGCTAGAAGTACAACGTGGCGTAGGAGACTCTTTATTTTTAGAGAATGACAAATTAGCAGAACGTGTAGAGTTAGGAGCTGCTATTGCTGCAAACAAATTAAAAGCAGTAGGAGTGATAGAGCGTTCTTCTGGAAAACTAGTAGAAAATACACGTGCTCGAAGAATAGATAAAGTAAGAGCTTGCTATACAGTGCCTCAAAACAGACTTTCTGAAGCAGGCGATAGAGTATTATATGTACAAATAGTTGATCCTACAAACGCTATTTTAGGCGCTAATAAAACGGCTACGTTTGGAGAAGAAACGATTACCTACAGTAAAATCTCTAAGTTTTATTATGAAAATGCAGCATTAGATATTTGCGAAAATATAGCTCCAAAGGGTGAAGGCTTTGCAGAAGGGGTGTATAAAGTAAATGTATATGATGAAGGAGCGTTGATCGCTCAAACCAGTTTTACTTTGAAGTAATACCGATTATCAATTAAAATCATAATTGATATAGTGCCAAATATTTGGTGAAGAAAGAACACTTTTGAAGAAAAGATTCCGCGATGTGATGTAACAGTCCTCGCGGAATTTTTTAGTTTTTCGCATTTTCAATGTGTCTATCCATGACCTTCTCTTATAGAAATTCCATGTTCTTCCCTAATTTGATTTTCAGTGATATCGCCGTGTGCACTACCTTGATCAATAGTCCAGTGTTCTTCTTTGTTTGACCAATGACTTAAAGGAGTTCCTGTGCCGTATAATCCTTTATTGATATCTTTCCTATTCATTCCTAATTGGTTATGTCTTGCATGAATCATTTCATGAGCAAATAACACAAAAGCAGGAGATGAAATGTTTCTATTTTGAGCGTCTTTACTTTTATAAGCCGTGTCACTCATCCCAGGTTCTACTTTTATAGCTGAGGCCCTTTGTGGTCCAGCAGTCAATAAACCTCCAATTCCCATTGTAGCTTTTGCATCAGTTTCGGTAACTGCAGCTGCTATATTACCTGCTGCAAGGCTTAATGGGTGTCTAGGTTGAACTTCTACATGATGCGCATCTGTGTTTACATCATCAATTAATTGTCTCCCAGAATCACTTCCCATCATTCTGTGAATCATGGCTAGTGATTCTGTTTTAAAACCTTCGGGTCTTTCTGAAGCATCTTCAACCGTATTTTCACGAATACCCAAAGATCCAGTTCCATCGACGATTGAATTCCAGTTTTCATGTGCTGTTGCTAACGCTGTCTTCCCCATATTTTCTTGACCACGAAAATAGGGAACCCTGCCTTTACTCACTTCTGTGGCAATGACCTCTTGGTGCTCTTCCTGAACTTCATCCAATAAGTTGTCAATCAGAGTTCTTAAATTTCCAGCAACTATAGTATTGCTCCCTACATTTATTTTTAAAAAACTATAGGCAGCATGTTCTATAGCACTTAAAGCTTTTAATTTATCGGTAGACGTAGCTTGAGTAGGACCTGTTATTCCTTCATATATGTTATGAAGTAATCTACCTTTAATTGATTTAGGTTGTCCTGCTTTTTGGAATTTTCGGAGACTACTTAAAATTGTTTTAAAAAAAAGATTATCTGAAACTCCACCGGCTGTCTCTATTTCTGTATCAAAAGTATCAGCCGTTCGTAAAAGTTGAATGGGCCCATTAGAAGGCGTAAATTGATTTCCTTGCGTAGATAGAGAACTTTTGTTAGCTATTCTCTCAAAAGCATTTAGTTGTGCAACTTGCTGAACATTATTTACAAAACCTTGTAGTTTTTGTTGTGCGATAGTTTCCTGTCGGTTGTCTACAAATTGAAAAGTAGATGCGCTATCGGTTTGTTTTTGAGGAATAGCATGAGCAACCGATTCACTTTCATTTTTTTGTTTTTTGTCAGTATACGTATTCATACTTAAATATATTAATTATCAATAATTTAAAAGAATTTTGAAGCTTTAAAACCACTAATGTCTACGAATTGTATACGACGATACAACTTCTATAGTAAGATTCTCTTTGCTGACAATCGTTTTAAAATTAATTGCATTGCTAAACCTTTCATATACTACTAAAGTTTTATGATACCCTTAGCTTTATTTCTTGGAGTGCACCCTCGTCTTACAGTATCTTTGAAAGAAATGCCTAGAATCACAAAAAAAATCTTTGTTTTTTTGTGCTGTACCATTTCATTTGGC